>JAOAFH010000180.1 GCA_026416355.1 Clostridiales bacterium
AAGGTTCTACCAGTTCCAATGATGAACATTTTAAATGGTGGAAAGCATGCTGATAACAACGTTGACATCCAAGAATTCATGGTAATGCCAGTTGGTGCTCCAAACTTCAGAGAAGCACTAAGAATGTGTGCTGAAGTTTACCACTCACTTAAGAAGACTCTAAGCGATAAGGGATACAACACAGCTATCGGTGATGAAGGTGGATTCGCTCCAAACCTTAAGTCAAACGAAGAAGCTATCCAAGTTATTATTGAAGCTATAGAAAAGGCTGGATACAAGCCAGGAGAACAAATGGCAATAGCAATAGACGCTGCTGCAACAGAACTTTACAAAGAAGATGGAAAGTATCATCTAGAAGGAGAAGGAAGAGTTCTTTCAGCTGCTGAAATGGTTGAATTCTGGGCTGACCTTGTAGAAAAGTATCCAATAGTTTCACTAGAAGACGGTCTTGCAGAAGAAGACTGGGAAGGATGGAAGCTATTAACTGAAAAGCTAGCTTCAAAGATTCAATTAGTTGGTGACGACCTATTCGTTACAAACACTAAGAGACTATCAAGAGGTATCGAAATGGGAGTTTCAAACTCAATACTTATAAAGCTTAACCAAATCGGTACTCTAACTGAAACTCTAGAAGCTATAGAAATGGCTGCAAGAGCTGGATACACAGCAGTTGTATCACACAGATCAGGTGAATCAGAAGATACTACAATAGCTGACCTAGTTGTTGCTACAAACGCTGGTCAAATCAAGACTGGTGCTCCATGTAGAACAGATAGAGTTGCTAAGTACAACCAATTACTAAGAATCGAAGAAGAACTTGGCGAAGTTGCTAAGTATCTTGGAAGAGATGCTTTCTACAACGTAAAGAGATAATTTAAGGGAGCTTAGCTCCCTCTTTTATTATATTTATACCTGCAGGATAAAGTGTAACACATTAATTGATTAAAGTAGCAAATAACAAAAAATTCTGAAAAATATTGTACAAATTTAACAAGTGTGTTAAAATTACATTAGACTAGATGTATTGGGAGGTGGAAAAATGAAAACTTTTGTAGTGGTGCTACATATCCTTGTTAGCTTAACTGTTATGTTCTCAATATTCATGCAACCAGCAAAAGTTCAAGGCCTTTCATCTGCAATATCAGGGGGAGCAGAAACTTTCTTTGGAAAGAACAAGGCAAGAACTTATGAAGCAAAGCTTCAAAGACTAACAGTTATATCAATGATTTTATTTGTTATAACTTCAATGGCACTTATTTATCTAGGTAATAAATAACAACAAGAAGGGGGATAAAAGATTATGAACAATCAATTAATGGTGTTAGCACCTCTTGCAGGTATATTAGCTATTTTATTTGCGCTTTACCTATCAAGTAAAATAGGCAAAGCAGATGCTGGAAATGAGAGAATGAAGGAAATTTCAAGTTATATTCATCAAGGGGCTATGGCATTTTTAACTAGAGAGTATAAAATACTTTCTATTTTTATAGTTATAGTTTTCGCAATATTAATAATATTCATTAATTGGCAAACGGCTGTTTGTTTCTTGTTTGGAGCTTTATTTTCAATTTTAGCAGGATTCTTTGGTATGCAAGTAGCAACTAAAGCTAATGTTAGAACAGCACAAGCTGCAACAAAGGGACAAAATAAGGCACTTGAGATAGCCTTCTCAGGTGGAGCGGTTATGGGTATGTCAGTTGTAGGACTAGGACTACTTGGTCTTGGTGTATTATATATGATATTTAATGATTCAAATATAGTTACAGGGTTTGGGCTTGGTGCAAGTTCAATTGCTCTATTTGCCCGTGTTGGTGGTGGTATTTATACAAAGGCAGCGGATGTTGGTGCAGACCTTGTTGGTAAAGTTGAAGCAGGAATACCAGAGGATGACCCAAGAAATCCAGCAGTTATTGCAGATAACGTTGGTGATAATGTTGGTGACGTTGCTGGAATGGGAGCAGACTTATTTGAGTCATATGTTGGCTCAATTATATCAACTCTAACTCTGGGTGCAGTTTTATTTAAAAATGGTGAAGGAATTATATTCCCAATGGTACTTGCGGCTATTGGTATAGTTTCATCAATAATTGGTTCAATGTTTGTTAAGGGCAATGAAAATTCAAATCCTCAAAAGGCATTGAAGAATGGAACATATGTAAGTAGTATTCTAATATTAATTGCAGCTTTTATTTTAAGTAGGAGTGTATTTGGAAACTTAAAGGCATTTTATGCAATAGCAGCAGGTTTAATTGTTGGAGTAATTATAGGTCAACTTACAGAAATGTATACATCAGCAGATTATAGACATGTAAAGAAGATTGCAAAGCAATCAGAAACTGGACCAGCAACAACTATTATTTCAGGTTTATCAGTTGGTATGTACTCAACTGTTCTTCCTGTTGTATTTATAGCAGTTGCAGTATTAGTTGCCTTCTTTATAATGGATGGTAATAAAGATGCTGCTATGGGACTTTATGGTATAGCTCTTGCAGCACTTGGAATGCTATCAACTACAGGTATGACAGTAGCAGTTGACGCATATGGTCCAATTGCAGATAATGCAGGTGGTATTGCAGAAATGTCTGGACTTCCAAAGGAAGTTAGAAAAATTACAGATACATTAGATTCAGTTGGTAATACAACAGCAGCAATAGGAAAGGGATTTGCAATAGGTTCAGCTGCACTTACAGCACTTGCTCTATTTGCATCATATTCACAGGCAGTAAAAATAGATAAAATAGACATATTAAATCCATTAACACTTGTTGGTGTATTACTTGGCGGGGTTCTTCCATATTTCTTTGGAGCACTTTCAATGGAGGCTGTTGGTAAGGCGGCAAACCATATGATAGAAGAAGTAAGAAGACAATTTAGAGAAATACCAGGACTTATGGAAGGAAAAGCAACTCCAGATTACAAGACATGTGTAGATATTTCAACATCAGCTGCTTTAAAAGAAATGATTTTACCAGGTGTATTGGCTGTTGTAGTTCCTATTTTAGTTGGAATTTTCCTTGGAGCAGAAGCACTTGGCGGATTGAGTGCAGGCGCATTTGTATCAGGTGTGTTAGTAGCAATACTAATGGCGAACTCAGGTGGTGCTTGGGATAATGCTAAAAAATATATCGAAACAGGAGAACATGGTGGAAAGGGAAGCTTTGCACATAAAGCTGCAGTTGTTGGAGATACAGTAGGTGACCCATTTAAGGATACTGCAGGTCCATCAATGAATATATTAATAAAGCTTATGACAATTGTTTCTCTAGTATTTGCACCACTATTTGTGAAATATGGTGGAGTAATTTTAAAAATGTTTAAATAAATCGAATTATGTATTTCCGGGGAAATAAAAGCCATGAACAATATATGCATATATTGTTCATGGCTTTTTAAATTCTTACTATACTAATATAGTGGAAAGAATTGATAACTTCATGTATAATTATAGTAAAATCTATAGAAGTAGCTAAAATATGACAATATAAGGAGTTGGTGCTTTGAAACAAGAAAAGCTTATAAAGGTTGAAGATGAATATGTTGTAATGACTTTTGATGAAGTATTTGAAAAATATAAAAATATGATACATGGAATTTGCAATAAATGGAAAAACGTAATTGACTATGGGGATTTGTTTCAAGTTGCATCAATTGGTTTATATAAAGCTTTTAATGACTATGATTTATCAAAGGGGATTGAATTTTCTACAGTAGCATATACATATATACGAAATGAGGTAAGAAGGTTTTATAGAGAGGCCAAAAGACATTTTGGTTATTTGTCTTTAAATCAGGCATTATATGATGAGGGTAGTGAGGAACAAATAGATATAATAAAAGATGATGGCTTTGAAGAAGTAGTTCTTGAGGAAATATCAAAAGAACAAGACTTGAGTAGAGTTTATACTGCAATGAGACATCTAACCGACAGACAAAGAAGTATTTTTGAAAAATATTATCTTGAGGGAAAAACTATGCAGGAGATAGCTGACTTACTAGGTTTTCATGTTAGCTATGTTGGAAAGGTATTAAAAAACTCAGTTAAAAAAATCAAGGACAATATAGAGTGAAAATATACATATAATTTCAATCTAAAGATAAAAATATTAAGGAGAGGATAAAATGAATAGGGAAGAAGCATTAAGGGAAATTAAACAAAGGGTAAAAAATCAAAA
>JAOAFH010000015.1 GCA_026416355.1 Clostridiales bacterium
ATATATAGGAACTCCCTTTAATATTTCTGATGTTGCAGGTGCAGGTACAGGAAGTGTTCCGTGGTCACATTTAACAAATCCTCTTCCTGTGTTTATATATGATGATATTACCTTGTCTATTTTTAAATACTCAATACAAATTGAAAATGCAACAATATCTATTATTGAATCAGTTGCACCTACCTCATGGAAATGAACATCATATAGTTTTTCCCCATGAACCTTTGCCTCTGCTTCTGCAACTATTTTAAATATCTTTTTAGATAATGACTTTACACCTTTGCTTAAATTGCTTTTATCTATTATTCCCTCAATATCAAATAGATTTCTTGCATGGTGTCTATGTTCTGTCAATATAACATCAAAATCCGTTGCATCTATTCCTGCTTTTTTTACCCTTTTTATTTCTATTCTATATTCCTCATCTATGTTTAGCTTTTTTAACTCTTCTATTATATATTCCTTAGGAACTCCTAAATCTATAAGTGCTGCAACAGACATATCTCCGCTTATTCCTGAAAAGCAATCAAAATATAAGGTCCTCATCTACTCATCTCCCTTTGCTACTCTTTTGTTAATTTGAGATGCAACATACCCTGCACCAAATCCATTATCAATATTAACAACCGATACTCCAGATGCACATGAATTTAACATAGTTAAAAGAGCTGAAAGCCCATTAAAATTAGCACCATATCCCACACTTGTTGGAACAGCAATTACAGGTACATCAACAAGTCCTGCAACAACAGATGCAAGAGCACCTTCCATTCCTGCAACAGCCACAACAACATTTGCACGTCTAATCCTGTCTAGATTATTAAAGAGCCTATGTATTCCTGCCACTCCAACATCATATATTCTATCTACATTGTTTCCAAAAGTTTCAAGAGTTATAGCTGCCTCCTCTGCAACCTTTATATCTGCTGTTCCACCTGTAACAACAGCTACAAGACCTTGCTTTTTTGTTTCTTTAGGATTTATTACACATATTCTCGCAACGTTGCTATAAAAAACATTGTCTGTAACCTCGCAAATTGCTTCATATGCCTCTTTACTTACCCTTGTTGCAAGTATGTTTTTATCCATTTTAAGCATATCTTCAACAATCTTTTTTAAATGATTAAGTTCTTTGCCTTCACAATATATAACCTCAGGATATCCTACTCTTAGTCCTCTATGATAATCAAGCTTTGCAAAATCTAGATCCTTATATGGCATGTATAAAAGCTTTTTTATAACTTCATCTTTATCCATTTCTCCATTTTTATATCCATCTAGTATTGCAATTAAATCTTCTTTATGCATTTTATACCTCCCCATCAAATGTTCCTCTTTTATATCCACCTAAATCTAGTGTAACAAATTTAAACCCTATTTCCTTAAATGCTTTATTTACTTTATCCATCATTTCTTTGTTTAATATTTTTTCAATTTCAACATCTGCAATCTCTATTCTTGCAAGGTTATTATGACATCTAACTCTAACTTGTTTAAATCCTTGTTCCATTAAATAAATCTCTGCTCTATCTATCATGGAAAGTTTATCTATTGTAATTAAATCTCCATATGGCACCCTTGTGGCAAGGCATGCATAGGAAGGCTTATCGTGAGTCTTAAGTCCCATTCTCTTAGAAAGCTCCCTAATTTCATTTTTAGTAAGCCCAGCCTCTAAAAGTGGACTTCTTATTCCAAGCTCCTCAAGTGCTTTTTTACCTGGTCTATATTCACCTAAGTCATCAAAATTCGTTCCGTCACAAACATAGTTTATACCAACTTCATTGGCATATTCTAAAAGTCCTGAAAAAATGTATTTTTTACATATGTAGCATCTATCCTTAGGGTTCTTGATAAATCCATCTACATTCTTTATTGGATCAACTTCTATTTCAATGTGCTCAACTCCTAAACTGTCTGCAATCTCCTTAGCCTCTTTTATCTCCCAAGATGGATAGATATAAGACACTGCTGTTGCAGCTAAAGCCCTATTATCAAGAACGTCCTTTGCAACTTTTAATAAAAATGTGCTATCTACTCCTCCAGATAAAGCAACTATTACACTTCCCATATCTAAAAGTATTTGTTGAAGTTTTTCTAGTTTATTTTCAATTGTCATTTCCTCACCCCCATAAAACTCTATTTAAATTATACTATAAAAAATGCTTTTATTAAAAACAAATAATTCTCAAAGTAGACTTTTGTAAAATATTTTATGGCTATTACATTTTTAAATAACCAGAATGGTTATTTTCTGTTTTCATGACTATTAAAAACAATTACATTAATGTAGTCTTATATGTTAAATTTGTTAATTAATATTTTTCATTTTTTATATTTGTGTAACAATTAAAAACACTTTTAAATTTACAACTTTTCCTATATATATTGAAATTTGTCGAATTCTGTATTAAAGTATTTTTGTTAATTTTAATTGAAAGGAGATTTATATGGAGAAGTTAATGAGTTTAATCGGGATAGTTGTACTTATAGGGATTGCGTTCTTGTTATCCGATAACAAGAAAAAAGTTAACTGGACACTTGTTGCAAAAGCTCTTGCAATACAAGTAGTATTTGCACTAATTGTTTTAAAGTGGCCATTAGGAAGACAAATTTTCGATGTAATAAGTAGAGGTGTAACAAGACTACTAAGTTTCACAACTAACGGTACATCCTTCTTATTCGGTGATTTAGTAAATAGCAATAAGTTTGGAGTTATATTTGCATTACAAATACTTCCTACTATAATATTCTTTTCAGCACTTATGAGCGTTTTATATTATCTTGGAGTAATGCAAGCTGTAGTTTCATTCTTAGCTAAAATAATGTTAAAACTTCTTGGAACATCAGGTGCTGAATCACTTTCAAATACAGCAAACATATTCCTTGGCCAAACAGAAGCACCACTATTAATAAAGCCATATGTTAATGACATGACTAAATCAGAACTACTTACAATAATGGTTGGTGGAATGGCTACTGTTGCAGGTGGTGTTATGGCAGGATATATAGCGATGGGAATGGATGCAGGACACCTTATTTCAGCAAGTTTAATGGCAGCTCCAGCCAGCCTTATGATATCAAAAGTTATGATTCCTGAAACAGAAGAGCCAAAAACTAAGGGCGAAGTTGCTATGACATTTGAAAAGATGGATGCAAATGTTATAGATGCTGCTGCTCGTGGTGCATCAGAAGGATTACAACTTAGCCTTGGTGTTGGTGCTATGCTTATAGCATTTGTTTCACTAATAGCATTAATAAACTACATTATCACAAAAATAGGTTTACTTGTAGGTATAAATTATTTAAGTCTTGAATGGATATTAGGAAGATTATTTGCACCAATAACATTTATAATAGGTGTGCCATTTAAAGATATAATACAAGCTGGTAGCTTACTAGGTCAAAAGATAGTAATAAATGAATTTATTGCATTTGCAAACCTTGCTGAACTAGTTAAGGCAGGGGCGCTTGATAAGAGAACTGTAACACTATTAACTTATGCTCTTTGCGGTTTTGCAAATATAGGTTCAATAGCAATTCAAATAGGTGGAATAGGTGGAATTGCTCCAAATAAACGTTCTGATATTGCAAAACTTGGAGTTAGAGCTCTAATTGGTGGAACTTTAGTTGGTCTATTAAATGCAGCAATAGCAGGATTGTTAATATAACTAATAAGTGGCAGCCATATCACATATAACTTTTTGTAAAAAAGTTATATGTGATATGGCTGCCACTCCATTAAAAAAAGGAACTACCAAAAGGCAGTTCCTTTTATTTATTAATACATATCTGGCATTCCACCTGGCATTGCTGGAGCCTTTTCCTTTTCTGGAAGTTCAGCTACAACAGCTTCTGTTGTTAGGAATGTTGAAGCAACTGATGCAGCGTTTTGAAGTGCTGATCTTGTAACCTTAGTTGGGTCAACTATTCCGTTTTCAATCATGTTGATGTATCTTTCATGTAGAGCATCAAATCCTACGCCTCTATCTGAAGCCTTAACTCTTTCTACTATAACAGCACCGTCAAATCCAGCATTTTCAGCTATTTGTCTAACTGGTTCTTCTAGTGCTCTCTTAACTATGTTAATACCAACCTTAACATCTGTTTCAGTTTCATTTTCTGCTACTGCTGCAACTGCTGGAATTACGTTGATGTAAGCTGTACCACCACCTGGTACTATACCTTCTTCTACAGCTGCCTTTGTAGCATTTAGAGCATCTTCTATTCTTAGTTTCTTTTCCTTAAGTTCTGTTTCTGTTGCAGCACCAACCTTAATAACTGCAACTCCACCTGCTAGTTTTGCAAGTCTTTCTTGTAGCTTTTCTCTATCGAAGTCTGAAGTAGTTTCTTCGATTTGTGCTCTGATTTGAGCTACTCTAGCCTTTATTTCTTCTTTATCTCCTCTACCATTTACGATAGTAGTGTTTTCCTTTGTAATCTTAACTCTTTCAGCACGTCCAAGCATAGTGATGTCTGCTTCTTTTAGGTCTCTTCCTAGTTCTTCTGAAATCACTTGTCCGCCTGTTAGGATAGCTATATCTTGTAGCATTTCCTTTCTTCTGTCACCGAAGCCAGGAGCCTTAACAGCAACACAAGTAAATGTTCCTCTTAGCTTGTTAACAACAAGTGTTGCAAGAGCTTCACCTTCAACATCTTCAGCTATGATAAGTAGCTTTCTACCTTGTTGAACGATTTGTTCAAGAACTGGTAGAAT
>JAOAFH010000149.1 GCA_026416355.1 Clostridiales bacterium
AGATGTGTATAAGAGACAGGTCTAATATATCTGGTCTATTTGTTGCTGCAATTACTATTATACCTTCGTTTGTTCCAAAACCATCCATCTCAACTAGTAGCTGATTTAGTGTTTGCTCTCTTTCATCATGTCCTCCACCAAGTCCTGCTCCTCTTTGTCTACCAACAGCGTCTATTTCATCTATAAATACAATACATGGCGCGTTTTTCTTTGCAGTATCAAATAGGTCTCTAACTCTTGATGCACCAACACCAACAAACATTTCAACAAAGTCAGAACCACTTATGCTGAAAAATGGTACTCCTGCTTCTCCTGCAACTGCCTTAGCAAGAAGTGTCTTACCTGTACCTGGAGGACCAACTAACAATACTCCCTTTGGAATTCTTGCTCCAAGTTCTATATATTTTCTAGGTTGTTTTAAGAAATCAACAACTTCTTCAAGTTCTTGCTTTTCTTCATCTGCTCCTGCAACATCGTTAAATGTTACCTTTTTCTTATCGTTATTTACAAGTTTTGCACGGCTCTTTCCAAAGTTCATTACTCCTTTTCCACCGCCGCCACCTTGGGATTGTTGGATAAATATAAACCAAACTATACCTAGCATAACAAGCATTAAAATGTTTGGTATAGCTGACACCCAAACAGGGAATTTTGTAGGTGGAATAAATTCAAGGTCTATTCTATCTGATGATGCTTTATTTAAATTATACTCATCTATCTTTTCTTGTAATTTTTCAGCTGAATTTATATTAGCCTTAAATTGTGTTTTATCCTTTAACTCCCCTGATGCTTCTCCTGACTCAATATCAACAGTTATTGATTTTACTTTACCTTCATTTATAGCACTAATAAGTTTAGTGTATGTTAATTGTTCTCTTCTTGCTGGCGTGTTACCAAAGAAAGTAACAGCAACAAAGAAGGCAAGTATAATCAAAATCCATGCACTAGCGCTTTTTAAAAATGAATTCTTCAATTTAAGCCCCCCTCTCGAATTATAAACTTATGTTCTTTAATTTTATCATAATATTATAATATAAACAATTAGTTGCCCTATTTTTCATAAGCTTCCTCCTTAACAATGGCAATGTAAGGCAGGTTTCTAAATCTTTCTGCAAAATCAAGCCCATACCCAACAACAAATTCATCAGGAATACTAAAGCCAATATAATCTGCCTTAATATCAACCTTTCTTCTCTCTGGTTTATCCAATAGACAACAAATCTTTAAAGTCTTTGGATTTCTCTTTTTAAGGTATTCATATAGATATTTTAGAGTTGTTCCTGTATCGATTATATCCTCTACAATAACAACATTTTTACCTTCTATGTCAAAATCCAAATCCTTTAATATTCTAACAACACCTGTTGTTTGAGATGACATCCCATAGCTTGAAACTGCCATAAAATCCATTGTTACTTCGTTTTCTACACATCTCATTAAATCAGACACAAAAATTACAGAACCCTTTAAAACTCCTATAAAAAAAAGTTCTTCGTCTTTATAATCATCCATTATTTCCTTTGCAAGCTCTAAAACTCTGTTTTTAATCTCTTCTTCTGTTAACAATACTTTTTTTAAATCCTTATTCATCATCTGCACCTCTCTTAATGCTTATTTTAAGTATTTTTTTTGTTTCATCTTTAACCCTATATTTAGGAGAATTCCTCATTCCTATAACCCAAACTATTTCTGACCCTTTAGCAATAAGAGGTATTCTATCTCTTTCATCTCTAGGAACTTTATTATCTATTAATAAGTCCTTTAACTTTTTTCTACCTCCTGATTCAGTTAAAAATAAAAAATCCCCCTGTCTCCTGTTTCTAATAACAATGTCATTTCCTATTTTATCATAATCATAGTATTTTATAAATGCATTATCTTTAACATTGTTTAAATTTTCTAATACATTTGTTTGAATATGTGCATTTATCTCTTTTATAAATATCTCACCAGGTATTTTTAGTTTGTATTCATAGTCAATCAAATCATCATTTTTTAATTTTTCAATAATAAAATTACCATATTCTATTCTACAACATAAATCATGTGGTAATACAATGTATTTTCCTGTTTCATTTTTTTCAATAAGTTCAATACACTCATCTATATGTTTTTGTTCAATTCCCTTTAAATTACCATATGTTTTTTCTATTATAGTTCTAATTAACCTTCTTTTTATTGCAATATGTTGCTTATTAAAAATTTCTATTTTAAATTTATTATTGTTAGAGTAAGTTTTTAGTAAATCATTAACAACACAATTAAAATAATCTTCTTCTTCTTTAACTATTTTTGATAGCCTATTTAGATTTTCAATAATGTTAGAATTAAAGTTATCCTTAATATATGGAATTAGTTCTAATCTAACCTTATTTCTTGTATATATAGTTTCATTATTTGTGCTATCTATCTTTGGGTTTAAATTGTTTTCACTACAATATCTTTCTATCTCTTCTCTAGTTAAACAAAGTATTGGTCTTATATATTTATTATCTCTTTTAACAGGTATCCCAACTAAACCTAAAGTACCAGTTCCTCTTATTATGTTCATTAAAATAGTTTCTGCATTATCATTCATATTATGTGCAAGGGCAATTTTGTTACCCGATACTTCTTTTAATATCTCATCAAAAAATCTATATCTTACAAATCTACCTGCTTCTTCACATGTCATTTTATTTTCTTTTGCAAACTCTTCAACCTTTATTCTTTTTACAAAGTGCTTTATTCCCAAAGATTCTGAAAGCTCCTTTGAATATTTTTCGTCTCTAAATGCTTCATCTCCTCTTATCATATGATTTACATGAGCTGAATATATCTCTAAATTAAATTCATCCTTTAATGTAGATAGAATATGTAAAAGACAAACAGAGTCTGGACCTCCCGATAATCCAACTACTATTTTATCTCCATATTCTATTAAATTATTTTCTTTAATGTATTTTAAAACCTTTTCCCTCATAAGCACCACTCTTATTTATATTTTTATACTTATAATATAATAATATTTTATGTATTACAACAATAACGACTAAAATCAAGGTGTTAATAAAATTTAAATCTAAAAAGGAATATTGCACTATCACCCTTAAAATTAGAGCTATTAACAATTACGAAGTATTTTGCTATTTCACAAAGAACCTCTAAGATTTTCTTCTTTAAAAATTCTTACCCTCAAAGCCTCCGTCCATTAAGGTAGACTCGGCTTGGCACATCCTTGTGCCGAATTACAGAATTTTTAAAGTCAAAAATCTAAGAGGTTCTACTGTTCATATCAATATACTTC
>JAOAFH010000155.1 GCA_026416355.1 Clostridiales bacterium
TACCGAACACGAAGGTTAAGCTCCGCAGGGCCGATGGTACTGCACCGCACGGTGTGGAAGAGTAGGTCGTTGCCAGATTTGCTTTTTTTATTGCATGAAAGAGATTGTAAAGCGTTGGAGGACCCGTACGCATACCGAGCCAGGGCGGCTAAACTTCGCAGGGCCAATGGTACTGCACCGCACGGTGTGGAAGAGTAGGCCGCTTAAAGATTTGCTTTTTTTATTGCATGAAAATAATAAGTATAACAAAAATGGTTGAGGAAGAATCCCTCAACCATTTTTATTATCTAATATATTGAACTGTCCCTTCACGTCTTGCAGGAGCATTTATAGCCTTTGTATCCTTATATCCAAGTGCTACTGCATAGTATGGAGTAAATCCTTCAGGTATGTTTAATTTCTTCATATATTCTTCCTTCTTTGGTCCAAAGAATAAGAATGAAATAAATCCATTCCAACATGAACCAATGTTAAGAGATTCAGCTGCAAGCAACATATTTTGAGTAGCTGCGGCACAGTCAACTTGAGGCATCATAGCCTTATCCATACCAGATACAATTACAAGTGTTGGAGCTCCATAGAACACATCAAGGTTTTCATTGTTTGCCATTTTTTGAATAACTTCATCATCAAATCCTTTAGCCGCTTCTTTTGATTCTCTATTTAATTCTTTTATAAGTTCTGTATTTTGCACAACAGTAAAATTCCATGATTGTTGATTATGGGCACTTGGTGCATAAAGACCAGCTTCGATTATTGCTTGAAGTTCTTCGTTTTTTATTTGTTCTGATTTGAATTTTCTTGTTGTTCTTCTTGATTTAATCACATTTAAAGTTTCGTTCATTACAATATACCTCCAAAATATAATTTAATAGATAGTTTTTGAATGTTATTTGAAAGAATTATTTTATATTTACATTTATGTTGCAACATACTATACTCATATTATAAAGCATATGTGATTAAAATAAAGTATGCACTTTTATGTAATATACTATCAAAAAGGAGAGTAAAGGCATGGAGGAAAAGAGAAAATATAATTGCCCTGTTGAATATACTTTAAGTATAATAGGGGGGAAGTGGAAGACAGTAATATTGTGGCATTTATCAAATAATGAGGTATTAAGATATGGAGAATTAAAAAGACTTGTAAATGGTATAACACATAAAACATTAAGTACTCAATTAAAAGAACTTGAAGCAGATGGACTTATAAATAGAAAGGAATATTATCAAATACCACCTAAGGTGGAGTATTCTTTAACAGAAAAGGGAAAAGGATTAATGCCTATTTTGAGGGCATTATGTGAATGGGGTTCTAAAAATATGTAAAAAAAAAGAGCCAGGGGGTTTCCTGGCTAGGGTCAGTTAATAGGGTTCAATCATGGGGATATGTTATATGAAAGGGTTAATATCTAATTTACTTACAATATAAATATAACATAAATACATTTAATGTGCAACATATTTATTTTAAATACAGCTAAAAATTACGCATAATATTAATAATTAATATCAAAAACATTTGTTATATAACACAATAATGCAATATATATAACACATTATTAAATAGAGGTGGATTAAATGGACAAATGGGAGGAATTGAAATCATTTGTGTATAGTTGTAACAGATGCAGATTATCTAATGGAAGAAAAAACATAGTTTTTGGAGAAGGAAATATAAATGCTAAACTCATGTTTATCGGTGAAGGACCTGGTGAAGAGGAAGATAACACAGGAAGGCCCTTTGTAGGAAGAGCAGGAATGCTTCTTACTAAAATGATAGAATCAATAGGTTTAAGCAGAGAAGAAGTTTATATAGCTAATATTGTTAAATGTAGACCGCCTAATAACAGGGTTCCATTTGATGATGAAGCAAAGGTATGTATAAATTATCTTAGAAAACAAGTTGCACTTATAAAGCCTAAAATAATTGTTTGTTTAGGTGCAACTGCTGCTAAATATGTTATAGACGAAAATATAAGGATAACTAAAGATAGAGGTGTTTGGTATAGAAGAGGTAATTATTTTATAATTGCTACATTCCACCCTGCTGCTCTTTTGAGGGATGAAAGTAAAAAGAAATTGGCATGGGAGGATTTAAAGAAAATAAAATCTATGTACCAAAGTGTATAATATTCCTTCTTTATAGGTAAAATACTTATAAGGAGGGGATTCAACTGCTATAATATTTTTATAAAATATTATAAAATTCTATATGCAATTTATAAAAAATATGAATCTATTATATATAGAGAGTTGAAGTGTAATAGTATAGGTGAATTTGCAAAACTGATAGGTAAAACAGAACAAACTTTGAGAAATTGGGATAGAGATAACAGATTAAAACCAGCTTATGTTGTACCATTTGGATTTAGATATTATTCAGAAAAACAGCTTTTTCATTTTCTTGGCATTAATGAAAAACCTTTAAATAAAAAAGTGATTGGATATTGCAGAGTTAAAGCTAAAAACAAAGAGATGATTTAGAAAAACAAATAAAATGTGTTAAAAATATATGATAGTAAAAGACTATCAATTTGAAATAATAACTGATATAGGTAGTTGAATTAATTATAATAAATATGGTTTAAACAAACTTATAGATATGGTTACAAGTGGTGAAGTTGAAAAGATAGTAGTGCTATATAAAGATAGATTTGTAAGATTTGGTTTTAAATTAATGGAAAAATATTTGCGATAATATGGTGCTACAATTAAAATAATTTACAATACAGAAGAAACTGAAGAACAAGAACTTGTAGAAGATTTAGTTCAAATAATAACAGTATTTAGTTGTAAATTACAAGGCAAAAGAGCCAATAAAGCCAAGAAAATGATTAAGGAGCTGACTTAAGATGATTAAAACATTTAAAGTTATGCTACTCCCAAATAACAAACAAAAGACAAAATTATTTGAATGTGCTTCAGTTGCAAGATGGGCATATAACTTTGCATTAGAACAACAGCATATTAATTATAAAAATGGTGGTAAGTTTTTAAATGATGGTGAATTAAGAAAAAGGTTAACACAGCTTAAACAAAAAGAAGAGTATAGTTGGCTAAATAATTACTCAAATAACATTACAAAACAAGCAATAAAAGATGCTTGTATATCATATAAAAATTTCTTTGAAGGCAGAAGTAAATTCCCAAAGTTTAAGAGTAAAAAGCGAAGTAAACAAAGTTTTTATCAAGATACAGATAAAATAATTATAACTGATACTCATG
>JAOAFH010000177.1 GCA_026416355.1 Clostridiales bacterium
ACATTAAACATTGGTGGAAGTGGAGCAACAAACATTGCATCTGTATTAGTTAGAGTAAAATAACAAAAAAACACCCAGATGAAATGTGGACAGAAATTTATTCTGGAAACATATACATCTGGGTGTTTTTTATTTAATGTTATTATTTAGGTAGCATTTTTTTTATTTTAGAAATATAATAGTTATAATTAGGGGTGATAATATGGAGATTTTGAGGGATTTTAAATTTAAACTTGATAAGCAGCATGTTTTAAATGTGGTTGCAACCTATCTTCCCATAGGGGATAGGGAGGATAGAGGAAGAATATATGATAATCTAATTGAAGTGCTAAAAGATAGTACAAATCCTATTGGCTTTTTCAAGATAGATGAAAAGATAGAAGAGTATAATTTTGAATCTTTTATTAATGTCAATAAAATTATATATTGTTTAATTACTTTAGGAGAGGATATAACTGAAAAAATTGAGAGTTTATTTAGTCAAAATAAGTTCATAGATGCCATTATCTTAGATGCGATGGCAAGCTCATTGCTTTTTGAATACAACACACAAATGTACGATTATTTATATAACTACTTTTATGAAAAGGGAATGGGCATAACCTGTAGAATTGCACCTGGTGATGGAGAAATACCTATTGAGTATCAGGCAGATATAGTAAATAGATTAGGTGTAAAAGAAAATTACAACATATCCATAATAAATGGATTTGCAATAAACCCGCCAAAGTCTATGGCATATGTTCATGGAGCTGATGAAAAAATAAATAAGGTTAAATATCTGCACTCATGTAAGGATTGTCCTAATATACATTGCAATATTAGAAAGGTTAAAGAAAGGGCAAAAGGTGTGTTTGGTAATAAATAAAAAATAAATTGTGCAAAATAAAGTAAAGAGCATAAAAATTGTTTATGACAACACTAAATCTCCCCCATAATATAATAATTACAAAGGGGGAATTTTTATGCTTATAAGCGCTATAAAAAAGAGGATAGCTAGGGCTACTACTAATAAATATATTTTAATTAGATTAAATCAAAGAAGGCTTTACTTTTTTGTAAATAACAAAGTTTTATATTCATTTAAAATAGCAATAGGCAAAAAATCTACTCCTACTCCAAAGGGGCAGTTTAAAATAATAGATAAGGCATTGAATCCTGGTGGAGCATTTGGCACTAGGTGGATGAGGTTTTATAATGGATATGGGATACATGGAACAAACAATTCCTCGACGATTGGATATGCAGTTACAAATGGATGTATTAGGATGTATAACAAAGATATCGAAAGATTATTCCCTCTAGTACCAATAGGTACTAAAGTAATCATAACAGATTAATTTTGAATATTTTTGAAACCTTTGATAAAATAGTGTTGTGGATGTGGGGAATGTAGTATAATAATAGTAGATATAATATACCCAGAAAGGGGAATGGATGTGAAAAAGGATAAAAATATAATGGTATGTGTTACACAACAAAAGACATGCGAAAGATTAATTAAAAAGGGTAAAGAGTTAAAGGATGAAATAAATGGAGAGCTACACGTTGTTCATGTTGCAAAGGAGGATGAAAACTTTTTAGGCAACAGCAAACAAGCAGAAGCTATTGAATATTTATATGGTATTTCAAAATCTGCAGGAGCGGATATGACTGTTTTAAGGTCTAATAATGTATGTGGAGCAATAACTAAATTTGCCATTGATAATCAAGTTGGTTATATAGTTTTAGGTGAACCACCAAAGGACTGCGAGACAGGAAGTATTGTAGATGAACTAAAGGAATATATGAAGGATATAAATTTTTATCTTGTATCATAGGATAACATAATTTAAGTTAACGGGGCTGTAGAAGAAAATTATATAAATCAAAAGAGCCATTAGCAATTACGAAGTATCATGATATTTCACGAAGAACCTCTAAGATTTACTTTGTTTAAAAATTCTTACCCTCGTCAGCAGCCGTCCTAACTGCGGACTCGGCTCGGCACATCCGTGTGCCGAATTACAGAATTTATAAAGTCGGAAATCTAAGAGGTTCTATTGCTTATATCAATGTACTTCTAAAATTGCCTAATGGCTCTAATTTATTAGTAAATTGGTGCTACAGCCCCGTTTTTTATTAGTGAAAACTTTTTTTATAGAGAAAAATTAAGTTAAGCTGCATAAAAAAGTTATCTTTGATAAGAATAAAAATAGAATTAAAAATTACTTATTTTAATTGCAAAAATATTCAGAATATAGTATCCTTATATTAAGGGTAAATAAAAAAAATGGGGTGATTAAAATGGTTCATGTATTAACCGGTGATAAAGGTGCCGGAAAGACAAAGAAACTAATCACAATGGCTAATGATTTTGTTCAAGAAGCAAAGGGTCATGTTGTTTATGTTAGTAACTCCTCAGAAGGCATGTATCAATTAAGTTCAAAAATCCGTCTTGTGGATATTTCTGAATTCCCCATTTCCTCATATGAAAGCTTTATGGGCTTCCTCTATGGTATGATTTCCGAAGACTATGACATTGAAACAATTTTTATAGACAATCTTAATGCAATAATATCAAATGATGATGTTATGCGTTTCTTTAGTGATGCTAAAAACTTTACTGAAAAGACATCGGTTAAATTTGTAGTTGGTGCTAAATGCGAACAAGTGAGCCACGAAGGCCTTAATGTTGAATACATGGCAGTATAAGGGGAGTTTTCTCCCTTTATTTTTTTTGCTATAATTAGGATGCAAAATACTAGGGAGGAAAAGAAGATGAACAAAGGAATTTGCGATAAAATAAAGTTTATGCTTTGGGGAATGACATCAAGGCTAAAGGAAAATAAAGATTTCATAATTGAAGTTACATTTAAATTTAAATCAGGTACTAAGGATTACATAGGTATATTTGATATTGAAAACGAAAAACTAAATTTTAATGGCAAGGATGAGGATATAACAATAGATGAATTGCCAAGCTTTATTGCAGAAAACTCATTGAAATATGATGAGCTTGAATTTGTAATACATGAAAGAGGTAAAAAATATATACTTAACGCTGATAATAAGAATGTAAAAACTAAGCAGGTAGATAGCAAAGAAGAAAAAACAGAAGATCATGTTTTTTCAAAATCTACACTTTTAAATAGAAACTATCTAGTAAGGGTAGGGGAGGCAGATGAACTATTAAAGGAAATAGGCATCCTTACAAAAGACGGAAAAGTTAAAAATGATATGATTAGAAAATACAATCAAATAGACCATTTTGTAGAACTGGTTGATTCAATGATAGAAGAACTTGGTGATGTAGATACAATAAATGTTTTAGATTGTGCATGTGGTAAATCATATTTAACATTTGTATTAAACTACTACATAAAGGAAGTTAAAAAGAAAAACTGCTATTTTATTGGTATAGATAGGTCAGAAAATGTAATAAAGGCATCAAAGGAAATAGCAAAAAGGCTTAATTACAAAAATATGCAATTTTTAGCAATGGATTTAAATGAATATATTCCAGATAGAAGGATTGATATAGTTATTAGCCTTCATGCATGTGATATTGCAACAGATATGGCACTTGGTACAGCAATTAATGTAAATGCAAGAGCAATTATGTGTGTTCCTTGTTGTCATAGGGAGCTTTTAGACCAATATAGGTTTGATGAGTTTAACTCAATTATTAAACATGGCGTATTTAGAGCAAGATTTTCTGATATGCTTACAGATGGTGTAAGGGCTCTTTTACTTGAAACCCAAGGATATAAGGTTTCTGTTGTGGAATATATATCTCCACTTGAAACACCAAAAAATTTACTTATAAGAGCAGTAAAGGTGTCTGATAAAAACTTTAAGGCTATAAATGAATACAAGGCAATAAAAGAAAAATTTGATATAAATCCATATCTAGAAAAATACATAAACATATAGGAGGAAAAAATATGCCACACCTAAGATTTAAGGGAGTAGAAAAAGAAACAGTAAAATCAATTAGCAAGGATTTAGTTGATAATCTTCAAGAGATAATAGGCTGTCCGAGAGATTATTTTGTACTAGAAGTTGTAAATTCCGATTTTATATTTGATGGAGAAGAAGTAAAAATGTATCCATTTATTGAGGTTGCTTGGTTTGATAGAGGAAGTGAAGTACAAGATAAGGTTGCTAAAAAGATTACAGAAAAGATAAAAGAAACAACAGGGGCAGAAACTGTTGATGTTGTTTTTGTAAAATACAAAGAAAAGAGATACTATGAAAATGGAGAGCATTTTTAAAGGGGCTGTTTAAGCCCCTTTTAATTCACTTATGATGTTTTCAAAATCCTCTATAAGATGGTCTGTTATTTCCTTAAGTTCATCAGGTGTGCATGTACCATGTTCATCGTATACACCAACAACCTTCATATTAGCAGCACGAGCGCCACGAACTGCAGGAACAGTATCCTCAAAAACGATGCATTCTTCAGGATTTACATTTAATCTTTTGGCTGTTTCTAAAAAAACATCTGGGAATGATTTGTCCCTTGGAACTTCACAAGTTGTAACTATCTCATCAAAATAATGTAGTATCTCATTTCTTGATAAAACTGCCTCAACTAGCTGACGGTTATTACTTGTTGCCATTCCAATTAAATAGCCATTTTCCTTTAAGTATTCTAAAAATTTATGTACTCCTTTTTTAGCTTTAATTATATTTCTATAATAATGGTCAACCATTTCCATCCATTCATTCATAATTTCTTCTATACTTTCCTTTAAATGAAATCTTTCTTTAAAATAAATCGCTGTTTCTGTAAAACTAAGTCCCTCGATAGCTCTTTGAAGGTCTTCAGGAAGCTCAATTCCTCTCTTTTTTAGAAATTCAACATCAACTTCTTTCCAAACCCACATAGAGTCTATTAATGTTCCATCCATATCAAATATAACTGCCTTTATATTCTTTAACATAAAATCACCTCGCAAAATTTGTCGCATATGAGTGTATTAATTATAACACAAAAGGCGTGCTTGAGGCACGCCTAATTAATTTTCTTCTGACACAATCAATATGTCAAAATCAGAGGCTTTTATTTGACCTAAATTTTTCTCGGGGATAACAGTATAGTTTATTCCATTTTCGTCAAGTGCGTTTCTAATGGACTTTAAACTGCTATCAATTGCAATCTTGGTCATTAAAAACACCTCCTTATAATTATTTTTTCAAAAGATGCAAATAATATAATTATAAAATTTTTGTTACCCTTGCAGGGTATATTGACATTTGTTGAAACTTGTAATATTATTAAATTACAGTATTGTGATATTGCGATTAATTTAGTGAAGAATATAACAATGTTAAGGAGTGAATAGTATGTCTAAAAGAGTGTTAATAGTTGGTGGAGTTGCTGGTGGTGCTAGTGCAGCAGCAAGACTTAGAAGACTTGACGAAAATATAGAAATTATTATGTTTGAAAGAGGAGGATATATATCATTTGCAAACTGTGGTCTTCCATACTATATAGGTGAGACTATAAAAGAAAGACAAAACCTTTTAGTTCAAACAGAAGAGGGAATGGAACAAAGATTCAACATTGATGTTAGAACACACAGCGAAGTTACAAAGATATTTAGAGACACTAAAGAAGTTGAAGTTGTTTCAAATGGAAAGACATATAGAGAAAAATATGATTATCTAATTTTATCACCTGGTGCAGCACCATTTGTTCCTCCAATTGAAGGAGTTAACAGAGAAGGTATATACACTCTTAGAAACATGGAAGATGTAGATAGAATAAAGGAACATGTTACAAAGAATAAGCCAAATAAGGCGGTTGTAATTGGTGGTGGATATGTTGGTATAGAAATGGCAGAAAATCTAAAGGAAATAGGTGTAGATGTTACTTTAGTTGAAGCTGCCGACCAAGTAATGGGACCACTAGATTTTGAAATGGCTAAGATGATAGAAAAGCACATTATAGATAACGGTGTTAACCTAATAGTTAGTGATGCAGTTGAAAAGTTTGAAGGAGATAAAACAATAGAACTTACACTAAAGAGTGGTAAAAAGTTAACTGCTGATATGGTTATAATGGCAATAGGGGTTAGACCTGAGACTAAGCTTGCAAAGGAAGCAGGACTTGAAATTGGTGAGCGTGGAGGAATAAAAGTTGATGCTCATATGAGAACTTCAGATCCATCAATCTATGCTGTTGGTGATGCAATTGAAGTTGAAGATTTTATAAATGGAGCTAATACATTAATTCCACTTGCAGGTCCAGCTAATAAGCAAGGTAGAATTGCAGCAGATAACATCTGTGGAAGAGAAAGTGTATTTAAGGGAACTCAAGGAACATCAATTATAAAGGTGTTTGATTTAACAGCTGCATCAACAGGTAACAACGAAAAGATATTAAAAAGACAAGGAATACCATATGTCAAGTCATACACTCATTCAGGTTCACATGCTGGATATTATCCAGGTGCATTTGTAATGTCAATAAAGATTTTATTCTCACCAGAAGATGGTAAGATACTTGGTGCACAAATAGTTGGAAGAGATGGTGTAGATAAGAGAATAGATGTTATTGCAACTGCAATAAGAGCAGGTATGACAGTTTATGATCTAGAAGAATTAGAATTAGCGTATGCACCACCATATTCATCAGCAAAGGACCCAGTTAATATGGCTGGATTTACAGCAGCAAACATATTAAAGGGAGATATGAAGATAATTCATGCAGATGAGCTTAAGAATATAAATAAAGATGAATACTTCATAGTTGACGTTAGAACTGATGTTGAATTTGAAGGTGGACACCTAGATGGTGCTGTAAATATACCAGTTGATGAATTAAGAAAGAGAATAAATGAAGTTCCAAAGGACAAGAAGATAATAGTTTACTGTAAGATTGGTTTAAGAGGATATGTTGCATATAGAATACTAGCTCAAAAGGGATATGATGTATATAACTTAAGTGGTGGATATGACCTAGTATTAGCATACAATATGAGATATGGCGAAGGTCCAAAGCTAAATGATGAAATGACTAGATTTGAACCAATGGAAGAAAAAAAGGAAGTTAAGCCAAGTGGAAATACTATAAAGGTAGATGCTTGTGGTCTTCAATGCCCAGGACCTATAATGAGGGTTAAAAATGAAATAGAAAAGATAAAAGAGGGAGATGTTCTTGAGATCCATGTTACTGATGCAGGATTTACAACAGACATTAAGGCATGGTGTCAAAGAACAGGAAATACACTAATTGGTGTAGAAAAGACATGCTGTGATTATGTGGCATATGTTATGAAGGGTAAAAAAGAAACAGCTAAGGCAGAGGCTACACCAGTAGAACTACCACAAGGAAAGACAATGGTTGTATTTAGTGGCGACCTAGATAAAGCTATTGCGTCATTTATAATTGCAAATGGTGCAGCTGCTATGGGAAGACCAGTAACAATGTTCTTTACATTCTGGGGACTAAATATCCTAAGAAAAGAAACAGCAGTTAAGGTAAATAAGACATTTATTGAAAAGATGTTTGAAAGAATGATGCCAAGAGGAAGCAAAAAGCTTACACTATCAAAGATGAACATGGGTGGCATGGGAGCAAAGATGATTCGTGGAATAATGAAGAAGAAGAATATAGCTTCATTAGAAGAATTAATCGAACAAGCAAAGGCAAATGGAGTAAAGCTTGTTGCATGCTCAATGTCAATGGATGTTATGGGAATTAAAAAAGAAGAGCTTATAGATGGTGTAGAAATAGGTGGAGTTGCAGCATACCTAGGTGAAGCAGAACAATCAAATGTAAATCTATTTATATAATTTACAAGAGCCATGAAACATTGTAATTTTAACAATTGTTTCATGGCT
>JAOAFH010000158.1 GCA_026416355.1 Clostridiales bacterium
ATATAAATATATAAAAGCTACAATAACAAATAAAATTTTTTTCAGGGGGTGTCGATTTTGAACGACAAGGTAAAAAGAGTACTAAGTACACTTACACTTTCAGCTCTAGTTGCAACAAATGCAGCAGCTATGTTGCCAAAGGTCGCAAGTGCTGCAGAAGTTGAAGTTGAAAAACTTGCTGGAGCAACAAGATATGAAACAGCAGATAAGATTAATGCAAAACTAGGAAATAGCTTCGAAAATGTAATATTAACATCAGGGGAAAATGAAAACCTAGTTGATGCATTAGCAGCAGCACCACTTGCTAAGAAACTTGGTGCACCAATAGTAATAATAAATCCAAAAACTGCAAAACCAGAAGATGTAGTTGAAAAGATTTCAGGACTAGGTGCACAAAATGTATATGTAGTAACAGGAGCTATAAAGGCTAATGTTGTATCAGCATTAAAGGATGCTGGTATGGAAGTTAAAAATCTTGGTGGTGCAAACAGATTTGAAACAGCATACAACATAGCAAAGGAATTAGGAGATGCAGATGCAGCTGTTGTTGTTAATGGTGTAACAGGATTAGCAGATGCTATGTCAATAGCACCAGTTGCAGCAGCTAAAGGATGGCCAATAATACTAGCAACTAAGGATGATGTAAACGATACATATAAAGGAAATTATGCTAAGTACTACGTTATAGGTGGTACAGGAGCACTTTCAGCAAAGGTAGAAGACGAAGTTAATGGCGACAGAATATTTGGAGCAAATAGATATGAAACAAATCTAAATGTAATAAAGAGATTTAAGTCAGATATAAAATTTGACAATGTATTTATAGCAAGAGGAGAAAATGCTAACCTTGTTGATGCACTAGTTGGTGCAGCAGTGGCAGCAAGCAATGGTTCAGCAATAGTTCTTGTAAATGACACAATTACAGATGCTATGAAGGCAGAACTAGCAACTGTAAAGGGAATTGAAAATGCTAAGTACACTATATTTGGTGGAACAGTTTCAACATCAGCAGTTAAGGCTGCAGCAGAAGAGATAGCAAAGGTTGCTGCAGATGTAAAAGTAGATGAAGAAAAGGTTCAACAAGCAGCTAAGATAGAAGCTAAATTAAACAATCCATCTATTGAAGGTAAGGATATCGTTTTAACAGGAAATATAGCACAAGTATTTGCTAAAGTTACAGATAAAGATGGAAAGCCAGTTGAAGGAGTTCCAGTTTTATTTGAAACAGTTAAGGTATCAGGGGATACAGCTGCTTACTTTGAACAATCAGTTGCATACACAGATAAAGATGGTAATGCAGTAGGTTTCTTAAAGCAAAATGTGAAAGGTATGGCTACTGCAAAATATAGAGCAACAGTAGTTGGTAAGGCTGTTCAACCAGTAGAAGGTATGATTCAATTTGCTGAAATAGCTGTAGAAACATTAAAGGTTAAAACAGAAGAAAAGAACATAAAACCATCAGTTAATAGCTCAGTAAACAATCCAAAGAAACAAACAACTTTTGATATGAATGGAAATGCAACAGAATATGTTATAACTCAACAAGTAAGTTTAAAGGGAACAAAGGATAATGCTATACAATATGAAGTTAAACCAGTTTTAAAATATAAGGAAGAAGGAATAAAAACAGTTACAGATGTAGCAACAATACCTGTTAAGTGGGATTCAGGAGTATATCATCCTTATGATGAAGAAGTAAGTGATTATATAGAAATTAAGCTTGATAATGAAACAAGAAAAGCTATTAAATATGCTACAATTTATTTCTCAAGAATGCAACTTGATGAAAATGCTAAACTTACAATTGAATTCTTAGAAGCGGATAAGAAGACTGTTATTAAGTCAGAAACTATAACAGGTGTTAAGAATAATGATGTATTTAAGGGTTCAAAGGAAGTAGGATATCAAATACCAGAATCAATTATAAAGAATGCAGTTTATGTGAAATTTAAATTAAAGGCTGATGGACAAGTTAATACTGCATACAATGGTGGAGTTTTAGTAGATAGAATTGAAACAATTACAGAATATTCAAAGGATGTTTCAACAAAGACAGAAGAATTAAAGGGTGCTAAGATAACTTGGACTAAGGATACAATGCCTTATGATGTAGCTAAAGAATTATCTAAGTCTCAAGCAGAAGCTTATGGGGTAACATCAGAAGACTTAAAAAATGCTAATAAGATAGAATACAGAGTACCTTCATTCCCAAGAAACGGTAATGCGTTTGTGGTTATAATGGATGCAAATGGTAAAGAAATAGCATATTATATAATACCAACAGTAAACAAGAATGCTCTTGGAAATAAGGATAACAAGAATGAACTTGTAGGTAATGTAAAAGCTATAAAGGTTTCAAAGGATGAAGTCCTAAGAGAAGTTGGTACATTTGAAACAAATGAAACAGGTACATTATTAACTGTAAATTCAGAAGAAGCTGGTTTACAAGCATTAAAGGGAACAATAGAAGTTCCAAATGTACCACAAGAAGTATTAAATGCTACAAATAGATATGTTTATACATCACTTAACTGGGTACCAACGCCTAACAAAGTTGCAGTTGTAGCTAATAAACAACTATATGCTCTAAAGGGTCAAAAAGTTGAAATAGAAGCACAACTTGTAGACAAGAATGGTAATAAGGTTTCAATAGCAGGAAAGAAAGTAGAACTTAAGATGTCAGCAGTTAAGAATGGTAAAGTAAATTGGATTGATGCAGCAGATTCACTTGTAATACCAATGACAACTGATGCAGAAGGTAAGGCAAAATGGACTGTAACATCTTCAGATTTAGCATTAATTAAGGATTTAGAAGCTAAGAATAATGAATTTGATGTAAAACTTAAGATAGGAAAAGTAGAAGATGTTGTTAAAGCTGATATAAGATGGATAGATGCAAAACTACTTCATGAGTTTAAAGAGGTTAAGTATACTACACCAGATAAGGATGTAATAGAATCAGAATACAATGTTGGTGATGCTATAGAATATGGATACAAAGCTATAGGTAAGGTTTATGATGAGGCTAAGGATGCAGTAGTTGATGCTGAAGTTAAAGGATTACCTGTAGAATTCATAAAGACAAATGGAACTGTAGGAAATGTAACAAAGTCAGATGTACCTTATGCATATATTGTTAAGTCAGAAACTGCAGGATTAGAAGTTGTAGAAGTAAGATTTGGCAAGGTAACAGGAACAGAAGACATAAAAGTTAAAGTTGGAGATAATGAAGGAACTCTTGTTGGTGTTAGAGAAGCTTCAATTTATGATAAATTAGAAGCTAAAACAAAATGGAAAGCTGTTGGAGAAGTATTTGATGTAATGGTTCCATTTGGTCAAGTTGCTAATGTAAATGAAACAGTTAAGGCTTATGTAAAGGTTACTGACAAGTTTGGCAATGCACTAAAGGATAAGACTATAACATTTACAGTAACAGGAGTAGGACAAACTTCATCAACAGTTAAGACAAATGAATATGGTATTGCAGAAATATCTGTAACAGGTAATGGAAGTGAAGGTCAATCAACAATTGGAGTAAGATACAATGATGAAAATAAATATGTAACAATTAACTGGAGAGCAAATGCAAGAACATTTAGAATGGTAGATGCAGCTGTTAACACAGTGGGACAAAATCATGTAATAACACTTTCATTTAGCAATGATATTAGAAAAGAAACTATAAATGTAAAACAATTTAAGATTAAGAAGGTTAATGATGGTACTGTATATGCAATTAAGTCAGCAGAAGTTAAAGATAATCAAGTTATATTAACTTTAGATGATTCAAACGCTAAGTTAGCTAACCAACAAAAGACAGCTTATGTGGTTGAATACAAACCATTTGTTGACAAGACAGTTGAATATAAGGTTGTAGATGTATATGGTAACTCATTACTTGAAACACCAGTTGGATTTGAAACTCCATCAAATGTAATAATTAATAAAGCAGAAGTAAAGAATGGCGCGGTAGTTGTGACATTAGATAATGCAAATGGATATGATGTATATGTAGTAGGTTCAAATGGTAAGGTTTATACAGGAATTGTTGCAAATGGTAGCGTAACAATACCAGTAAATACTTACAGAGTATATACTTATAATATCTATTGCAATGGAAAGAACATGGCAATTAATAATCCTGATCCAAATGTAAAGAGCAGCTTAGATGAACAAGGAAATACAGGCAATACTGGAAATACTGGTAATACTGGTGGACAACAACAGATGCCGACTTATACTCTAGAAAAGGTTGACAATACTAGTGTTCCATTTACAACAATAGTTATATTAACTCTAAATACACAAACTCCAGAAAACTACAAAGTAACAGTTAATGGAGTACAAGCAAATCTAGACGCAGGTACAAAGAAATTTGTAGTAGCTATTCAAGAAGTTTTACAACAAAATCAATTAGATATAAAGGTTGAATTAAAGTAATAAACTTGTATGGGGGGATCTCCCCCCTATAATATATAAAAGTTTAATTATTAGGGAGGGGAAATAAATGAATAAAAAGGCATTAAAGGTATTGTCAACTGCAACTGTATTAAGCATGTTGGCTATTCCAACTGTTGCAGATGCAAAAGTTACAAAGATAGTTGTAAAAAATGCACAAGGCAATACTTATGAATACAATTATCAAGGGTTAATTAATGGAGTAATTGATAAGTCATTAGGTAAAAATACAGGATTTACAAAGTTATTTGATGATTTTAATGTAAATAAGAAGGAAATCGTTGCATTTTTTGATGATGTAAAGAAGAATTATGTTTCTTATGATGTAGTAGTTAAAGAAGCAACAAAAGCAGCACTAGAAGGAAAATCATTCAATGCAAACCAATTTACAGAAGCACAAACAACTCCAACTACTTCTGTTCAAGCAATATTAAAGGATATTGATGCAAATGGTAATGTTGTGGAAAATACAGGAAACGGCAATACAGGCAATACAGGTAATACAGGTAATACAGGTAATACAGGGACAGGAATTCCTACAATTGTTCAAACAGGAGTACATGGATTTGCTTTTACAACAGAAATAATTCCAGAATTTATAAATGATGTTGAGGTAACTTGTCTTGGAAAGACAGTTAAGACTAATGCAAATGGTGAGTATGCTTTAGAGTTAACAACAGGTTCTAGAACAGTAACAGCATGGAAGGAAGGTTTCTTTGAAGCAGAAGAAACAGTTGATGTTGTTGCAAATAAGGAAACAGCTTTAAATTTCAATTTGGAACGTTATGCTCAAGAGAAATTATCAATAACAGGTACTGTTCTTGATGCTAAGACATCAAATAAGTTAAGTGGTGTAAAGGTAAAATTATATGAAGGAAGTAGACTGATAGCTGAAACTACTACTACTGATGGTGCTTATAAATTTCAAAATAATGCAAATGATTTACTGATCGATAAAGGTAAGACATATACAATTAAATTTGAGACTCCTTTTGAAGAAGGAAAGGTAACAGGTTATTATAAAGAAGCTTCAACAACTGTTACAGTTACAGGAAGAAAGAAGAAAACAGTTGCACCAGTAATACAATTACAACCTGTAAAGGAAATAAGCAAATTTAACTTAAATGTTGTTTGGGAAGATAAAGATGGAACAGATTATGATGCAAATTTTACAACTACAGGTGCTAGTATTACTCTTTATGCTCCAGACGGAAAGACTAAATTAGTAGACAATATGTTATCAAATATTAAAAATAACGGAGTTAAAGAATTAAAAGGAGACGATGCGTTAAAATTAGTAGAAAAAGATTTCTTTGGTAATGATAAAAGTAAGCCAGCCCTACCATCAGGAAAATACTTTATGTTATTTGATGATGGAGTTAATGCTAAAGCTGTGTTTGAAGTTAATATAACAGAAGGACAAGATGTTACAAAGGATGTAACAATAAAGAAGGCAAATAGTTTAACAGTTAAAGCACAAATTACAGATTTTGAATTGAACTTACAAAACACTTCTGTAGGTAATAAAGTAGCTGATAATGCAGAAGTTAATTATGTTGTTTCAAAAAAGGTTGGAGATACATATATTGTTTTAGATAGAATAGAAGATGTACCAATAAATAAGGAAAATGATAACCCACTTTCAATTGCTGCAGTTCAAGGTTTTGAAAGATTAGAAGTAGGAGATGTTTTGGTAGAAGTTACAGGAGACTATGTAAGACCAGTTAATGGAAATACAAAGGTTGCTAATGTAACTAATGGAACAAATGTTTCAACATTAGAGTTTGCAACTGCAGGAACTGTTGGAATAGAATTCACAAATGCTACACCAAGTAGCTTTACAGTTAAGCTTTTAGATAAAGATGGAAATGAAGTAGCTACAAGAGAAATTAAAGATAACACAAGTAATAACATTTTAGCAATATTTACTTCAGTAGCAAGAGGAGAATATAAGATAAAGGTAAGTGCATTTGGATATAAGGATTATGTAAGTGATAAAACATTTAAAGTAGAAGATTTTGAGGATGAATTAGTGAATGTTAATTTAGAAAAAGCTGATCCAACAGTTATAAGTGGATATGTTAAGTTTGCAGATGATAAAACAGATGTAAATAATGCGACTTTAATAATTTACAAGGATGGAAAGAAAGTTGCATATGCTGATATAACTAAAGGAAAATATGAATTAAAAGATGAGATAGATGGAAAAGATTTTGAATCAGGAAAGTATCTATTTGTATTAAGAGGTAAAAATATAGAAACTATAGCAAAAGAATATGAAATTAAAAAGCAAGAAGTAAACACAATTAATTTTGAAGCGGAAAGAGGAGCATCAGCAAACATAATAGCTGTTGTACATGATAACAAGACTAAGGTAATAGATGTAGATGCTGTAATTATTGAGGATAAATATTATTCTGAACAAGAGGATTATATAGTATCCAATGATATTAATAATGATGGTCCTGATTATAAAGGAATATATGGACATATTTATTATTTTAGTAATAGTATGGTATTGAAAGCCACTACACTTAGTGCAGGAACATATACATTAACTTTAACAGGAACAAATGTATATAGTAAGGTTGTAACATTTACTATAGAAAAAGGCGAAGAAAAAGATTTAGGAACAATTGTAATGCAAAGAAAAGATGAAGCAGACGGAGTAAGAAGAGTTTATGTAAATGGCTATGTTTATGAAATAACAGATGATAGAATAGATATGGGATTAGATAGCAATTTTGTTATTGCAGTATATGATAAAAACGGAAATATTGTTGATGGTCCTGTAATGAAAAGCAATACTGTAGATATGGGTTACTTTGGAGAACCTTTTAAAATAGCTCTTCCTGCAAATAATACCTACACAATTAAAGCATTCTCTAATAATGATATAGTAGGAAAGAAAGAATTTGCATTAGGAAATTATGATGAAGAAATCTATGGAGTAGAATTAGTAAGAGCTAAAGTAACAAACACTTCAAATATTCCAACAATAACATCTGATAATGTTAAGATAAATAATCAAGGAATAGAAAAAGTCGAAGTACAAGGAAATACGATAAGAGTTATTCACGGGTATGATGCTAATCTTGGTGGTGTAACAATAAGTTTATCTGAACCAGTAAAAGTAAATAAAATTAATGTATTAGGACAAGAATATGATATTGAAGATGCTATAAAAATAGTAAAAGAAGGTTTAGGAATAGATATAAGTGGTATGGCTGATTTTAGTGATACAATTGAAATTGCAGAATCTAGTAAGAATATTGATAGTCTTTTAAGTAAATTAAAAGACTTCGGGTTTATAGATGAAAACGCAACAGGCTTTGAATTAAAGCTTGAAACTGTAAATGAAGAAGGAAAGTGTATAGTATATACAGTATATTTAGGTAAATAACAATAGTTTCTTAAGAAATGGCAGGTATACTTAATACCTGTCCTTTCTTGTTTTATAAGAAAAATCTCCTAATTTTGTTACTTGTCAAGTGCTTTATAATAATGTTAAAATAAAGGAAGTAAATAATAATTAAGGAGGAAATGGCTATGGAAAACAACAAAGCAAAAATAGACCTATCACTTCATCCTGATATTGAAAATAGGGTATCTAATATTACAAAAGAGTATTATCAAAAGGAATTGCAGGAGTTAGAGCCAATTGAAGTAGGACAAGTTAATATACATACATCTTATGTCTATGATAATGGAGAAGAAATAGAGGCAAATGTAATTATTAGAAATGGATTAGAAAACAAAATTAATTTTGAATACTTACCTATAATAATATCAGATGAAGAAGGTAATATATATTTTAGAGGAGCTTTGAGAGGAGATGAAATTGGAGATATAGAACCTTTTAAAGCAAGACCATGGAAGTTCTTTATAAAGAAGCAAGATTTGTTTATACAAGATTTAAAAGATAAGAAATTAACTGTTAAATTTGATGCAGAAAAAATGAAGGTTAATGTTGATGACCCAAATTTATTTGATTTAATTTTACCGGTAAACCTAAATTCAGATGAAAAAAAGGCATTGGAAGAATTTTTATCAAAGATGCCTCCACTTGAAAAGGATACAGTTGATTTAGATTTATTTCAAAAGATATACAATAAAGAAAAGAATATATGGCATTTAACATATATTGTTAGGAATGCTTCACAGCATGATGTTAAACTTGACTATTTACCATTTAGGCATGAATTTAATGGAGAACTTATAGAACTTAAATTAGAATTGGATAATATAATAATTCCTAAAAAAAGTATAAAAATGTTTAAAATACAGTTGCAAAATCAGTGATGTAAAATACAACTAAATTATAAAGAACCATCTTATTAGATGGTTCTTTTGTTAAGTAAAATTAACATTTAAAGCCTAGGTTATATTAACCTAGGCTTTGCATGAATTATATATAAATGGTATAATTTTAATAGTTAAAATATTTAATAAAGGGGGACTATTATGAAAAGGGAGAAAATAATTGCTTCTGCTATGTCAGTAGCAATGCTTATGAGTCTTTTTCCAAATTTAAGCTATGCGTCTGAAGTAAAAGGACAAGCAGAAAGATATTACGGCATAAACAGGTATTTAACTTCTGTTGAAATCTCAAAAAAAGGATTTGAAAAGTCAAGAGTTGCTATTGTTGCAAGTGGAGATGATTATGCAGATGCACTTTGTGCAGCACCTTTAGCTAAAAAATTTGATGCACCTATACTTTTAGTTTCTAAAAATGAAATAAAGAAAGAGGTTTTAGATGAAATTAAAAGACTTGGTGTAGAAGAAGTGTATATAGTAGGAGGAAGTGGAGCAGTTTCAGATGCTGTAAAAACAAAAATA
>JAOAFH010000053.1 GCA_026416355.1 Clostridiales bacterium
GCAAGAAAGAACAGAGATGAACACACTTATGTGGCAAAAGATATTAATGAGTTTAAGGATATTGTTGATAATAAACCAGGATTTATTAAGGCTATGTGGTGTGGAGATAGAGAATGTGAAGACAAGATAAAGGAAGAAACAGGTGCAACATCAAGATGTATGCCATTTGAACAAGAACACCTAAGTGACACTTGTGTTTGTTGTGGAAAACCAGCTAAGCACATGGTTTACTGGGGAAGAGCATATTAAAAAAGTGCCATTAAGGCACTTTTTTAATTATATAACTCCATCTCAAATATCTTCTTAATTTCACTTAAATCTCTTGTCTTGCTCAGTGCAACAATTAGCTTAATTCTTGCTTTTTGGCCTGGAAGGTTATCTCCAAATATTACCCCAAGGTTTCTAAGTTCGCGTCCACCACCAGGATATCCATAGCTATCTAAAACACGTCCTTCAAAGCATCTAGAAACAACAACAACGGGAATACCAGAATCTATTGCTTTTTTAATTCCAGACACCATATTAGGAGGAACGTTACCTCTACCCATTCCTTCTATTACAAATCCATCTATTCCCTTTTCAATACAATAATCTATTAAAGTGGAATCCATGCCTGTTACGCATTTAATGAGTTGAACATTTGCATTTACCTTATCAATTTCGATGTGTTGTTTTCTAATGCTGTCACGATAGAATATAACTTTGTTGCTATCAATAATTCCAATAGGACCAAATAATGGAGATTGAAATGCGTTTAAGCTCATTGAATTTCTTTTTGTTACTTCACTTGCACAGAATAGTTCATCATTGAAGCATACAAGTACACCTCTACCCTTTGCTTCTTCTGAAATTGCTGTACAAATAGATGCAGCAAGGTTAGCAGGGCCGTCATATCCAAGTTCTGAACTATTTCTCATGGCACCTGTAACTATAATTGGTTTTTGAGTGTTGATTGTTAAATCTAAAAAGTAAGCAGTTTCCTCAAGTGAGTCCGTACCATGTGTAACAACAACACCTGTAATGTCATCTCTATCAATTATTGCTTTAATATATCTTGATAGTTCAAGCATTTTTTCAGGTGTCATATGTGGACCTGGAAGTTTTGAAAATGTAAAGCTCTCAATAGTGGCAAAGCCTTCTACACCTGTTACCATTGCCATTATTTCCTCAGAGCTTAGACTTGGCACAGCAGCTTGAAGTTTTGGGTCTACCTTCATTGAAATAGTACCACCATTAAATACAACAGCTACTTTCTTCATAAGTTTACCCCCTATAAGTGTTTTCAATTTTATTATATATCATATATATTATTTATGCTACCTTATATTTTAAGTTTTCAAGGAGGTAATTGATAATGAAATAAGTAGATATTGTTGCTATTTCAATTGCATAATAAATATCTTTTTCTATAAAATGAGGAGTTGATTTATATACTTGGTGCTTAGTATCGATAAAGTGTTGAAGTTGAAAAAGAGATGAAATTTCAAGAGAAATTGATTTTTCCATTGATGAGATTATAAATTTATCAATAGATATTTCTTGAAAAACGGTATGGAGTTGTTTTTCGTATTTTAAGTGTAAAAATATAGGGTCAAGATCTTTATTGTTATGGGCATAACAAAAGTAATCACATAAAAAGTGTGTAATAACTCCAAGATTTGTATAGAATAATTTCAAATCTTTTTCTTGATAAAAATTAAATAAAGTAAGGTCTTTAACCATTTGCATTATATAGTCAAATGATTTTTCCTTATAGTGTGGGATAAAAAACAAAGGTATAGAATAATCAGGTTTAACGCAGCCATTCAAAAAGTGCTGTTCGTAAATATTAATATTAAAGTTCTCCTTTAGGTTAGATATAATAGATGCACCAATCAATCTATGTGTTGAGGATAACATATTTTCACATCCTATTATTTATTTTTCTAAGTTAATTGTAATAGCCTAACACTAAGGAAAGTTTAAGGTATAGTTAATTAAAAGTAAAAAGAGAACAAAAGGTGAACTGCACCTTTTGTTCTCTTTTTATCTGGAGCTATTAATTTCTAATATTTTTTCAATAGATACGCCACGGCTACCTGAACCACAATTGTTTATAACAACTGTATTAGATTTAACTCCCTCAAATATTTCTGCTGATTCGCTTGAAAGTTTAAATGTTAAACTAGCTTTATTCTCAATTGTTTCCTGAGTACGTCTTAAAATCTGTACTTTAAATATAAATGTCTTAGACTCATTTACATTTATTGTATTAATATATATATTAACAGTTCCGTCACTATTTTCACCAGTATGAGTTACAATTCCATCGGCATAGATAACCTCAATAAACTTTAAAGAATTCTTTAATATATCCTTTACGTTAACTTCATATATTGGGTAAGGCCCACTATTTGTGATAACAAGTCTATATTCAACAAATTGTCCAAGGGAAGTTGTTATGTTTTCAGTTGTAAATTGTCCTTGGGTTGTTTTATTTCTTTGTTCTTTTAGTATATCTATATCTGCATCTGTTACATATATATTTCTACACATTTGAATACCAGGACCTATTTCTTCAGGTGTAAGATACCAAACACCATAAGCACAATTTTGCTGGGTGTCTATTAAAGTAATAGGATTTGGATTTGCAGAGGAAACTAATACATCAAATGCATAGTTATAGTATTCGTCTTCTTCTGCATAGGCATAAGGAATAACAGGGAATACAACCTCTTGTGCTTCAACTAAGATTGGTGTTATTGGGTGTCCCATCAAAGTTGCATTTCCCACATAGGTTTGACCTATAGGAAGTATATCTATAAATTGCCCATTTATTATGCTTGTTCCTTTTGGTAGTTTAAATGTTACTGTATATCGTATTATGGTTCCTACAACTGTATAATAAATATTTGCCACTTTACTTATCTCAATATCAGGGAATTTTTGAATAATTTCATTACTATTCTCTTTTGGGTAAGTTATTGGTGTAGTATTGTTTGTGGAGTATATAAAGCTTCCTTTGTTTTTAGATAATCCACCAGCGGGAATACCACCTACTACCTTAACTCTAAATGCTAGAGATTTTACTGTATTTATAGGTAGTTCATCTATAGTCCAAACTATTTTTCGTAATAGAGGCAAGTAGTTAACAGTTCCTAAAGGGGTATCATAATATCCTGTATATTCTAGGTAAGGAGAAATGATATCTTCAACTATTATATTATAGGCAGTTGATGAACCAAAGTTATGAACTGTTAATGTAAACTCTAGAATGTCATCTGCTACAACAGAAATTGTTTCTGTTGTATATCCACTTTCTTGGGTTATATTTCTTTGTGTTTTTGCAATAAATACATATGGTCTTGTTATTTCAACATCTACATGTTTTTCAATTTCCGGGCTAAGTATACCTTCATTATCTATTTCACTTTTTACTTTAACAATGTTTCTTTGAGTTTCTATATAAGGCTCTGAGTTGTTTCCATCTAGTACCCTTGCAAGGAATTTTATTGTTATTTTCTTCTCTTCTAAAGTTGCATCAACAAGAGGTATTACAAATATTATTTCGCCATTAGAGAAAATTGGAGTTAAGAAGGTTGAGTTAAATTGAGCAGGACCTAAATAGGTTTGTTTTAAAGGTAAAGTGTCTTTTACAGTTATATTTTTAGCTATGGTTCCAAAAGGAACTGTTATATCTATAAAATAAGTTATAACATCTCCAACTTTAAAGCTGTCACTTGAAGCATATTTTAAAACAGAAAGCGTACCTAAAACAGCATAAACAGTATTTGAAATCTTTGGGCCATAAACAGAAAGTGGAGTAGTACCTTGTATACTATAATTTGCATCAAATTTATTTGGAATTCTTTGCCCTGTAAAACCACCTGAATTAACAGTTAGTGCAATAACTGCTTTGTATTCAGTATTGGCTGGGATTGAAGGTATAGTCCAAATTAAATTTCCTGAAGCAACAGTTAATGTTCCTGTGTCTATCGAAATTATTTCACTAAATGATAATAGAGAATCAATTGTTTCGGTTGCAGTAACATTGACAAGTGTATAGCTATTTGGGTTATTAACCTTTAGTTCATAATATACTAAATCCCCAACGTTAACCATTATATCATTTGTAGTAAATGGACTAAGAGGTGATGTGGTTACATTCTTTTGGAATTTTGTTAGTATTAAGTTTGCATTTGATACATAAATAGTAGAGTTTGCAGTTTGTTGTGGACCACTTGGACCTTCTGTAGTATATTTCCAATCAAGTGTAACATTATTTATTTGTTCTTGTTGAGGAGGAGATGTTATGCTGTTTATAGTTGCTTTAAATTTGTATTCTATATTAACTTCTGCTATTGTAGCATCTATTTCAGTTTCAACAGGGAATGTTAAAGTGGCAGCGCCAAGATTTATACCATTTTTAGTCAAAGTAAATGGAACATAGCTTTGTTCTATTGGTAATATATCGTTTATAGTAACATCATATACCTTTACTCCAAGGGGGACAGATACATTTATTGTATATTCAATTACTTCTCCCACAAGTGCAGCTAATTTATTAACTGATTTTTTGATTTTAGGGTAGGCATAGTTAAATGCTACTATATTTGATTTGACAGGTCCTAAAGTAACTGGATTAACATTATTAGTATCATATATACTTTCTCCAAAGTTTTCAACAGCTTCACCAGGCGTAGGAATAGAATTTACTGTGCAGGAGAATATAAGTGTTTTGATCTCTCCAATGGTTAAGTTAGATTCAGTCCAAGTAACTGTACCGTCTGGTGTAGGTGGTGATGGGTGAGTTACACTACCAGTTGGTGCAGGTGGAACAACTGAAGAAAATGTTAGATAGTTAGATAGGGTATCTGTTGTTACGATGTTAAATGCATCTGAAAGTCCATCATTTAATATAGTTAGCTTATAGTGTATTTCATCACCGGATTCAACATCAAGTAGAGGATTCTTAGTAAAGTCTCCTCCTTTTGTTACGTTCTTTTGCCATTTTTCAATCTTTATATGAGGACTTCTAACATCTACATCAACAAAGTTTGAAATAATAGGTGCTGTTGAGCCACCTTCAGTTAGATTCCATTTTATTGATACATTGTTTCTTTGCATTTCTGTATAGGGTGAAATTGTTTTACCTTCTCTAACAATAGTTTTAAAAGTGTATATAAGTGTTGTTGGACCTAAAATTGGTGCTGTTTCTTGATAGGTTATTGTGTTTCCTACAACTGTTGGAGTTACAGGGAGAGTGTTTCTCTTAAAACTACCTAATACATATTCTTGCTTTGTTGGGAAAACATCTGTAAGTGTTAAATTGAATGCTGCGATATTTTCGGGTATAGGAATGGTTATAGTATAGGTTATTTCATCTCCTATTTTTGCAGGATTAGGGTAGGCTTCTTTGGTTATTGTTAGTGCTGGTACATTAAGTCTTGTGATATTGGAGTCTGCATTATAGGTTATAGGGTTTACATCATTTGAATCATAGGTTGAGGTTGTTTTGTTTGTTATTGAATTTGATGCTGTAATTGGGGATTTTATTTTAACAGAAAACTCAAGTGTTGCATTAGAGCCATTGTTTAAAACAGGGATATTCCAATTTACAGTCTCAGGTGGACCAGCAGAGTAGGATGCTATTCCTGCAGATGAACCTATAATTGAAACAAACTCTAAATTAGAGTCTAATACATCACTAAGGTTTATATTATATGCAGGGGATGCACCGTTTGAATTTATAGTTATTTTATAGTAGATTATATCATTTGGATTTGCAATTATTTCATTTTGTGTATAGCTTCCTCCTTGTGTAAAGTTCTTTTGTTCTTTTACAACTACAATGTTAGGAGTTCTAACGGTAATATTTAAGCTAGATGTTCTGTTTTTGGTTAAAGGTCCCCCTGACAAAAGTGCCCAATCTATTCTTGATTGATTTTGTTGTGTTTGGGTATATGGCGGAGTATGGTTTACGCTTATTACTCTTGCAATAAACCTGTATTTAATTGTTATTGCATTAGGATAGGAGTAAAGGTCTGGTTCTGTTGGGAATGTTATTACTTGACCTACAACAGTTGGTGTTACAGTATTTATTGGCCCTCCATCCTGCTGCCTTGTTGCAGGTCCTATATAGGTCTGTCCTGTTGGGAGAGTATCCCTTGCCCTTAGAGAATAAACGTAAACTCCATAAGGAATAGTTACTGTCAAGGTGTATTCTATATCATCACCTATTTCTGCCTGAAGAAGTGATGCGGTTTTTACTAGTGTTAAGTTTGGAGCTATGAGATTAACAGTATTAGAACTACCATTATACTCTACTCCAAAACTATTATTGTTGGTATTGTATATAAATGTTGCTTTGTTTGAAGTTGACGAGTTTGCTGCAAAACCTGGCAGAGTTTCAACTCTAAAGGTTAAAGTTGCAGATTGACCAAAAGCAAGCTCTGGTATTGTCCAAGTTACTGTTCCTGATGAATAAGAGGGAGTACCTAAAGTAGCATTAAAACTTCCTGTAACAAAGCTTAAAAGTGAATTTAGTACATCTGTAATAAATGTATTGTATGATGTTTCAAGTCCGTTATTTGTTACGGTAATTCTATATTCTATTACATCTCCTACATTAAAGCTCAAATCAGTAGTTCTAAATGATCCATTTAAGGTAAAATTTCTTTGTTCTTTAGTTGCAATAATATTAGGAGTTCTTACTACTAAATTTTTAGTTGTTATCTCTGGAATAGCAGGGGTTCCTAAGGTATCTATCTGCCATTCAACCTTTGCTGTATCAGGCTGGTTTTCACTAAATGGAGATACATGTGCAGCAGAAACAACTCTGACATCAAATGAGTAAAGGAGTTTAACTTCGTTTGTTGTAGCATCAACCATAGGAATAGTTGGGAAAACGACATTTGGTGGTGTAACTGTTGGAGAAATTGGGTTGCCGTTTAGTGTAGCATTTCCAATATAAATCTGTTCAGGTGTTTTATGGGTATCTGTAACTTTAACATTGTATGCAATAGTACCTTTAGGAATAGTGACTTCAAGTAAATAGGTTGCGATATCTCCTATCTTTACATAGGCTGGGCTTATAGTTTTCACTATCTTTAGTCTTTCAGTTTTTAGCATTGTTGAATCTTCAAACGGGTCTCCAGGGTATTGATATGACATATCCATTTGTGAATAGGGCCTTGTAAGAATAGCTTTATTTATATAAACTTGGCCGCTTACAACAGAGTTTGTAACCAAAACATCATAGCTAAATGTTAGGCTATCACCTGGGGCAAGTTTTCTTATTAGCATAGATACATTTTGTCCAGCAAAAACTGGACTATCGTATAGCCCTGTGCCTGTTACAGAATAGTTTCCGTTATATAAAAGGCCATTTGGAATAACATCAGTTAAATTCATCATAAATGCATCGGTTGTGAGGTTATCTAAAGTTTGAGTGTTTTTAATTGTAATAGTATAGGTGTAGACTTCTCCAGCTTTAATTGCATTTATATTAGGACCTGTAACAGATTTATCAAATTCAATATTTGGGGTTCCAAATTTTATTTCAACTTGGTCTCTATCACTATAAGATAGTCCTAAACTGTTTCTTCCTGCAAGTTTTGCAATGTTATTTTTAACAGCATTAATAGGAATATTTAAAACCGGTACTTTAAATGTTGCAGTCCATAGTGTGTAACTTGGTAAATTTCCTAAACTCCATCTAAATCCATTTGGTGAAACAGTAAATGGGGTAAATGGTCCAGGTAAAGTTCCACCATAGATTATAGTTGAAGGTGGCAATGGCCCCATGTTATATGGTACATAGTCATCTACTTCGATGTTAAGTTGTGTTGAATTTAAATTAAGAGCATTATATTCTATATAAAATTCTACTAAATCTCCAGGAGATGCAACAGAGTATGGTTTGGGTGTACCGTCTTTATAGTAATATCCAAGTATTTGTTTATCGATAGAAGGCTTTTTTATGAAAGAGGTAACTGAAGAACTATCAGGTGTTTGCCATAGCGCATTTGAATTTATTCCATTTACATTTGACTTGTTGGTTAAACTATCATTTGATGCAACAGGGCTACTGTCTACATAGTTTGATTTGGTTAGTGTTTGGAATGTTATTATGCCTGTTGTACCTGTTATTAAAGTTCCTAAGTTCCAAGTAAGTGTAGTTGTTCCATTTGGATTTAAAGTTATAGATGAAGGAGAAGGGCTTGCAGAACCTAAAACATATTCCATTCCATCAGGAATTATATCTACAACTACAACATCATTTACGTTGTCATATTGGTTTACTTTATAATTAAGTTTATAATTTGTAATAATTCCTACATCTGTAATAGATAAACCTATAATAGATTTATCTATGGTTATATCCTTTGCAACAGTAGTTAGGGTTGCAGTTACAGGACCGGATAAGCCATCAAGTATTGCAATATTTGATAGTGGTGTGTCATGTGGTATTTTTTGACCAGAGTTTTCAGTACAGCCTATGGTATATCTATCCCATATTGCCACATCAAAATTTATTGTATTTATACTTCCAGCAGAAAGTGTTTTATTTCCCCAGTTTATTATTGTATAGTTTTTGCAGTTTGGAGAAGGTGAAGGTGTTGTAACTGTTGGGTTTAAAAAGCTTGATGAATTAGGTCCTATTGCAGTAATGTTATTTAAATATCTAATTCCATTTGGTAGGTTATCAATCAATGTTATATTAGAGGATTCACGTGTATTGTTATCAAGTATTAATGTGTAGGTAAATTGCCATAGTGGACTAGGTGTTGGAACAAGTCCTGCACCCTTTGGCATTTTACCAGGACCGTTTTTAGTTAAATTATATCTCAAAGGAATTATATTATTTGAGACATTTTTTATAATTTCAACATTACCTGGGTCATCGTTTCCTCTAGGGAGTGTATCAACCTTTGCAGTTAGGTTTAAATTTGAAACTGGTATATCAAAAGGAACAGGAAGGGATGTGTTTCTAAAGTATTCATCTGATTTTAATTCAATAGATACGATGTAGTTTAGCTCATTAGGAGCAAGGTCTTTAACATTAACCCACTTTACGGTGGTTGTACCATCTAAATTAGTTATAACTTCTGTAGGAGATATGCTACTTGACTGAAATGAAAATCCGTCTGGTATAGTAAGTTCAAAGTATAGGTTATATCCTCTATCCACAAGGCTAGTATTTGAAAAAGTAAGGTTTAAAGAAGAAGTTTTACCTAGTACAATTTTTAAAGGTTGTGGTGACTGATTTACTACAAATTCTGATGGAGATAATGCCATATTGACCTCCAATTTAATTATTTCTCGTATTATTATATTCAATATAAATAAACATAATGAAATAACTATAATTTGTAAATTAACTTTTATAAAATATAAAGATTTTTATGTTTTTTTACATATAATAAACTAAAGCAAGTTTATGGATTTTATAATGAAAAGTTTAAGTATTCTTTTTTATTTAGATGGAAACAATGAAATTGAACCAGAGATATACTCATCTTTACAAAAATTATTGGGATATAGAAACAATGATGTTGAAATATTTATAGAAGTTGGTAGAGAAAAAAGGGAATTTGCAAGAGTTTTAAGACCTTATGAAATAATAGAAGAATCTAATGATATCTGGAATGGAGTTAGAAGATATGTTTTGAAAGATGGTGTTGTTAAAAAAATAGAATTAGGTAAAATAAATATGGCACATCCTAAGGAGCTTTACGATTTTATTTGCTGGGGGCTTAAAAATTCAAACTCAAAACAAAATATTCTAGTTATTGCATCTCATGGATTTAATTTTGTAGGTGGAATTATAGATTTGACTTTAGACATTCCTTATATTATGTCAATTGAGGATATGAGTTACAGTATAAATAAAGCTTTGATAGATACTAGAAAAAAATTAGATATGTTAGTTTTAGATATGTGCTATATGAACTATATAGAGATTATATATGAACTTAGCAGGAGATATTCAAATATAGAAAATATATTGACATATTATGGTGAAGGGGATTTTGGTGGAATAGATTATGTTTCTATGATAGAAAATGCATATAGAATTTTAAATAAAGATAATAAGATAATAGATATGCTAGAAAGAGATAATCTTATGCTTATAAAGGGAAATAAAGCAAAGTTAAAGGAGATAAAAAAATATTGTGATGAATTTGCAAAAAAATCCTTGGACATAGGTTTTTTAGACATACAGGAAGTTAAAAACAGCATAGGATTAAGTGATATATATAATAGATTAAATTCAATTACATGTTATAAATCCAAAATTTCAAAGGGAGTAAAAATAATTGATTTTTATATTTCAGAGTTTGATAATATTTATAGAAATTTGGCTTTTGCTACAAATAACCATTGGAGATGTTTGGTTGCAAAATCTAATCAATTAATAGATAGCCAAACAATAAGTTTTTTGCCTAAAAAATTAACAAATTCTGCATTAATTGGGCTCATAATGTCCTTAAATGTAAATATTGATACAAAACAAGCAACAAAAATATTAAATAATGTGGTTAAGGCTAAAGGTTGGAAGATTTGAGTTAAATATATAGTTATATTTATTACTTCTTTACACAAACTATAACTAAGATACAAAAGGAGGTGTTTATATGCCCCACATAAATAGAGATCATGATAGACATGAAGGTCAAGACAGCCTCCACGAGATCAATGCTAGAAGAGTTGATCAGCTTATAGATTTAGTTGAAAAGCATACAAGAACAGAAAGACATCTTGAAGAACATTCAAATATTACTGACTTAGATGAGATTAAATATGTACTTGAACTTCAAAAAGAAAGAGAACATCAAATTAAGCATCTTAGAAATCTAATTGCATTTGGCAGAGATGAAGACTTTTATAAGAGGGAAGTAGAAAATATAGAAAAGAACCTAACCTATACAGAGCACTATCTAGACCACAATAAACATAATATGGATGAATTTACACTAGAAAAGACAATAGAAAAGCAAGAGCATAGAAGAGAACAACTAGAAAACCTAAAACATTTATCATAGGTGGCATTTTGCCACCTATTTGTTATATAGACAATAAAAATATATAATGGTAACATTATAGTAAATAATTAATAGGGTGATATATATGATAAGGAATACAAAGGTTGATTTTAATTTTGTTTACTCTAATATAGATAATTTAAAAAGTATTTTCAGTAATTATGGTGATAAAATAGAAGTAGTTTATTTATTTGGTTCAGCATATACAAAAAAAATTAATCCTTTAAGTGATGTTGATATTGCGGTTTTAATAAATGATGAATATAGTGAAATGATTGATGAAATTGAGGAAGAAGTTTATCAAGACGTAGTTAAATGTTTAAAGACTGACGAGATAGACTTAATTTGCCTAAATAAAGCACCTTTAAGCATACAATATGGAGTTATAAAAAATAAGCAGATACTCTACTATTATGATAAAAGTAAAGTTGTAGATTATGAAACAAAGGTAATAACAAATTATCTTGATGTTAAGCCAATGAGAGATTTTTTAAATCATGAGTTTATTAAAAGGATAGGTGTTTAACATGGATGAAAAGCTTTTGACACAACTTAGATTGCTGAAGAAATACATGGATATGTTAAAAAAAATTTCAAACTGTAGTAAAGAAGAATATTTAAATGATGAAATATTAAAGGGAGCAGCTGAAAGGTATCTTCAACTTTCAATTGAAACATGTATTAACATAGGTAGCAGAATAATATCTTTAGAGCAATTTGAAAAGAACATAAATGTACCAGAAACATATGCAGATGTTTTTGAAATATTAAAGAATATTGGATTAGTAAAAGAAGAATATGCTAAGAACTTAAAAAATATGGCTAAGTTTAGAAATAAACTTGTTCATATGTATTGGGAACTAGATGATGAAATGGTTTATAATATAATAAAAAATAATTTAGGAGATATAGAGGAGTTTATAAAAATTACGGCAGAATATATAAAAATAATAATTAATAAATAAGTATTTTAAAGAGGTTATTATACTAAATCAAGGTTTGATTTACCAATGAGTAGTATAATAGCCTCTTTTATATATTGAAAAATTTAAATATATATGCTATTATAATAATACCCCCACAGGGTGAGGGAGGGAGGAGGATAATATGAATAAAGAAAGAGAAGAAGCAAAAAAATATCTAAAAACTGCTAAAG
>JAOAFH010000179.1 GCA_026416355.1 Clostridiales bacterium
AAGGAGTGATATTGTGGAGAAAAAATATGTAAAAGCAATCAATGCAGAATCTTTTATTTTTCTTGGAATTATAGCAGTATGTTTCACATTTTTAGCAAAAGTTATGGGACTTGCTAATATGTTTAGTACAATGATGAAAACTGCCCATGACCTATTAATTAACACAGTATTTTTTATAATGGCGATAGCAGTTTTAGCAGGTGCATTTGGGGCACTTTTAACAGAGTTTGGGGTTGTTGCACTAATAAATAAAATATTATCCCCACTTATGAAGCCACTTTATGATATGCCTGGGGCAGCTAGTATAGGAGTAATAACCACATATCTTTCAGATAACCCTGCGATTATTACATTATCAAAGGATAAGGGATTTACTAGATATTTTAAGAAGTATCAAGTTCCTGCACTTACAAACCTAGGAACTGCGTTTGGAATGGGACTTATAGTAACTACATTTATGGTAGCTCAAGCACCAAAAGGTGAAAGTTTCTTTTTACCAGCAATTATAGGTAATATCGGTGCAGTTGTAGGAAGTATAGTTAGTGTTAGAATTATGATGTATTTTACTAAAAAAGAATATGGCACAGAAATGAATGCTTATGAGGGAGATGAAGGAGTAGATTTAACACAATATAGGGAAATAAGAAGTGGTAGTGTGTTCCAAAGAGGACTTGAGGCTATATTAGATGGTGGTAAAACAGGTGTTGAAATGGGACTTTCAATAATTCCAGGTGTTATTGTTATATGTACTTTGGTTATGATGCTAACTAACGCGCCTAAGGGAGGAGTATATACTGGTGCTGCTTATGAAGGTGTTCCTGTACTTCCTTGGCTTGGAAGTAAAATAAACTTTATTTTAAAACCGCTTTTAGGATTTCAGTCACCAGAGGCAATAGCATTTCCAATAACTGCTTTAGGTGCAGTTGGTGCTGCAATAGGACTTGTTCCAAAGTTTTTGCAGGCAGGACTTATAGGTGTTAATGAAATAGCTGTATTTACTGCTATGGGAATGTGTTGGAGTGGGTATTTATCAACCCACGTTGCCATGATGGATGCACTTGAAAGTAGACAACTTACAAATAAAGCGATACTTTCACACACAATAGGAGGCCTTTCAGCAGGTATTGTTGCGCATATACTTATAATTATATTAACATAATAAAGGGATGATTCTTATGGAATCATCCCTTTATTTCTAAGTACATCTATTGTTTCCATTGGAGTGTCAGGATCCTTTGGGACTGTTGAAACTTCATAGGTATCAACTAAATCAATTCCACCCTTTATGGTTTCTGGCCATAATAGGGCATTATTTGTATGTTCAATAATTGGATATTGTCCATTTGATTCGATTTTACTCATATTAATCACCCCACAACTTTTTTTATATTATTTGATTTATACAAAATTCTATGCATAAAATTAACATGATTTTAGTCAAAAACATAAAAAACATGATGTAAATTGCTATAATATGTATAAAAATGAAAAATAATTTTTTATATTTTGATATAATATTGTGGTATAATTGTGCTAGAAGGAGTGATGGTTTTGAGAACAGAACAATTATCACAAATTTTGGCTGCATATTTATTACAGTCAACTTATGCCTCACAAGATAATCAGACAGGAATGCTTTTTAGTGTAATTCTAGATAAAATGCTTGAAGGACAATCTTTAAATAATGGACAAGCAACTTTACAAGGAAACACAGATAAGAATGTAACTTTAGAAAAGGTTATTAAAGACAATATAAAATCTACTGACTTAGATGGTGCTATTAAAGAGGCAGCAAATAAATATGGGGTTGAAGAGGAGCTTATTAAGGCAGTTATAAAACAAGAGTCAGGATTTAACCAAAATTCAGTATCTAAGGCAGGAGCAATAGGATTAATGCAGCTTATGCCAAAGACAGCTGATTCTTTGGGGGTAAATCCATATGATGCACTTGAAAATATTGATGGAGGAACAAAATATTTGAGGGGATTATTAAATAGCTTCTCTGGTAATAAGGCATTGGCACTTGCAGCATACAATGGGGGAATAGGTAGAATGAAAAAGCTTGGTGTTGATACTGTTGAGGAAATAAGTAAAATGCCAAATGAGACAAGAAACTATGTAAATAAGGTTTTGAAAAACTACGAGCAATATAAGAAGCTATAAGGGGTGGTTTATATGGCCTTTGGTTTGGTTTTAGGTGGCGGTGGCGCTAAAGGGGGATATGAAATAGGTGTATGGAAGGCATTAAGGGAACTTAATGTTCCTATTTGTGCTGTTTGTGGGACTTCAGTTGGGGCGTTAAATGGTGCATTAATAGTTCAAGATGAATTTGATAGAGCAATTAAAATATGGACAAGTATCACAATGGATCAAGTTATAAAATTAGAAGGAGAAATAGCAACTACGGAAGAAAAGGGTGTTACTATTTCTAAAAAACTTTCTTCTTTAAAATCGGCTCTAAAGGGTGGAGGGTTAGATGTTACCCCTCTTAAAATGTTAATTGATGAAGTTGTAGATGAAGATAAAATAAGAAAGTCGGAGCTTGATTTTGGTTTGGTTACATTTTCTTTAAGTGACTTTAAGCCGATTGAAGTTTTTAAAGAGGAAATACCTGAGGGTAAGATGGCAGACTATCTACTTGCTAGTGCATGTTTTCCAGCTTTTAAACCACACAAAATTGATGACAAGAAGTATATAGATGGTGGAGTATATAACAATATTCCTGTTTCAATGATGAGGAAAAGAGGAATTAAAGATATTATAGTTGTAGATGTTTCAGGTATTGGTTTAACTCAAAGAACAAAATATAAAGATTGCAACATAATTAAAATAAAAAATTCAGAGGACTTAGGTGGTACGTTAAGTTTTGATAGTGAAAGATCTAAAGTTAATATTGAACTTGGTTATCTAGATACTTTAAGAGCCTTTAACAAGGTTACAGGAACAAAGTATTATATTAAAAATAATGAAGAAGCCCATCAAGGAGATAATTATATAGGTAAAATAGGAACAGAGGACTTTAAAAATTTATATAAATTTTTAGGACTTGAATGGGGAAAGGTAACTAAAAATTCCAAAATAATTATAGATAAAATTTTAAGGGTAATTCAGCAATATTCCCCTTCCAATTTTACTTCAGATAGTGTAATATTAGCTATGGCAGAAATAACAGCAGAACAGCTTGGCATTGAGAGAAAGAAAATATATTCATTAGATGAACTAATAGAAAATATCTATTCTGTATATAATGATATAAGAGTAAGTAGTGATTTTAATGAATATATTAGTGGTCTTAAAAAGCTTATAATAAGTAGAAATGAATTTGAATTTGATAGGGAAATTAAAAAGGTATTAATAGAAGGAAAATTTCTTCTAGCATTTTCACCAGGTATGGAACAACCTGAGGAAATAAAGAGATTTAGAAGACTACTTGCTATATTCATGCCAAAGATAGTTATTGCAAACTTATTTATTTCACTAATATTACACAGAAGAAGTATGGAGGTTATAAATGGCTAAGGAAAGATTGGATAAGGTTTTAGCCAATATGGGATATGGCTCAAGAAAAGATGTTAGAAAAATAGTTAAAGCAGGAGAGGTTACAGTAAACGGTATTGTAGCTAAAGATTTTTCTATGCATGTTGATCCTGAAAATGATGTTATTGAAGTAGATGGAGAGGTTCTTGAGTATAAAAAATATATTTATGTTATGCTAAACAAACCACAGGGTGTTATTAGTGCAACTGAGGATGATTATGATGAAACTGTGGTAGATATTTTACCAGATGAATATAAGATATTTAGACCAGCACCTGTAGGAAGGCTTGATAAGGATACAGAGGGATTACTTATACTCACAAACGATGGAGAGTTAAATCATTTGCTTTTATCTCCAAAAAGACATGTTCCCAAAAGATACTATGCTAAAATTGATGGCATAGTTACGCAGGATGATGTTGAAAAGTTTAAAGAAGGTGTTGTTTTAGATGATGGATATAAAACAATGCCAGGAGAATTATTTATACTTAAATCAGATGAAATATCTGAAATAGAGCTAGTTATATATGAAGGAAAATTTCATCAAGTAAAGAGAATGTTTGAGTCGGTTGGTAAAAAGGTAATATACTTAAAAAGAATAGAAATGGGACCTTTAAAACTTGATGAAAGTTTAGAGCTTGGAGAGAGTAGAGAATTAACTAAAGAAGAAGTAGAACTTTTATATAATGCAGTTAAAAAGTAAGGGGAGTTTTTCCCTCTTTTTTATGCTATAATGTAGATGAATATTCTTTATGGGGTGATAATGTGAAGGAATTTGATTCAAAATTAAAAAGTCAAGAAATGGATTTTCTATTTAATGCAATTTTAAATCTTGAATCTCTAGATGACTGCTATAGATTCTTTGAAGATTTATGTACAATAAATGAACTTCAAGCTATGAGTCAGCGTCTTCAGGTTGCTAAAATGCTTCTTGAAAGAAAAACATACATAGATATTGCAGAAACAACAGGAGCAAGTACAGCAACAATAAGTAGAGTCAACAGAAGCTTAAATTATGGACAAGATGGTTATAAGATAGTATTTGAAAAAATGAAGAACAAATAATTGGGTAGCAAGTTGCTGCCCATTTTGTTTGTTAGGTAGCGGTATTTTGAAAATAATGCTATAATCTATAATATTGAAGCTGATACGGGAGGGCGTGTATGATAGATTTAAATACATTAAATAAAGAACAAAGGCAAGCTGTGGAAACTTTAGAGGGACCACTTTTAATATTGGCTGGTGCAGGTAGTGGTAAGACTAGAGTGCTTACATATAGAATAGCCAATTTAATTGAAAATGGAGTGTACCCAGGAAATATTCTTGCAATTACATTTACCAATAAGGCTGCATCTGAAATGAAGGAAAGAGTTATGCAGATTGTTGGAGATGATGCAAAAAATATTTGGATTAGTACCTTTCACTCATCTTGTGTAAGAATTCTAAGACAGGATATTGAAAAGTTAGGATATAGTAAAGATTTTGTTATATATGATACAGCAGACCAAGAGAAGATTGTAAAGGAATGCCTAAAGGAACTTAATATAGATGAAAAGGCGATGCCACCGAAGGATGTATTAAATAAGATAGGTTCATTTAAAGATGAACTAATTGATGCTGACACATATTACAGTAGATTTGGAATGGACTTTAAAACAAGAAATATAGCAAATCTATATAAGCTATATCAAAAGAAGCTTAGAAAAAATAATGCACTTGATTTTGATGACATTATTATGTTAACGGTTAAGTTATTTAAAGAGCACGAGGATGTGCTAAGCTATTATAGAAGAAAATTTAGATATATTCTAGTTGATGAGTATCAAGATACCAATAGGGCACAATATGAATTTGTAAACATGCTTGCAAAAGAACACAGAAACCTTTGTGTTGTGGGGGATGATGATCAGTGTCTACTTGAAGGCCAAATGGTTTTAACAAGTAGTGGATATAAAAAAATAGAAGAAATTTGTGAAAATGAAAATGTAATTTGTGCCGCAGGCAATGGAATTATAGGAGAAGGACAGGTTAATAAAGTTATAAAAAAAGAATACGATGGAGTTATCGTTAAAGTAACTACAAAGGGTGGCAGAGTAATAAAAGCAACACCTAACCATTTAACTTTTGCAAATTTGAATTTTTCATCAGAATTTTTCATTGTTTATTTAATGTATAAAAAGGGTAAGGGATATAGAATAGGACAAACTAGGGG
>JAOAFH010000064.1 GCA_026416355.1 Clostridiales bacterium
CCTTTATTTACTATTCCGTTATTATTATTAATTTGATAAAATGTATTAGTAAAACTCAACAAAAGGATATTACCTTTTGTTGAGTTTTTATAAAGCTAGGGGGTTTTTATATGAAACGGTTAATAATTTTATTTTCTCTTATGTTTATTCTTTCATCCTGTGGATACAATAAAGTAGTTAAAAATGCAAATGTTCCACAAGAAAAGGTTGTTGAGACTATAGAAAAAAATCCTGTAAAACTTGATAAGGGAATTGAATACATCAAAATGCCCATAGATAATCTAGACATGGATATGATAAAAGAATTAAATATTTCAACTGTAATACTAGATATAAATGCAATTAGAATTCCTGATAAGAATTTTAAAACAGATTTTAAAGAATTAAAAAAACTAGAATCTGCTATATCATCTTTGGAAGAAAACAAAATTAATTATATTATTTCATTTACATCCGGTCCTGGACTATCGAAAGATGGAAAGATACAGACATTATATAAAAATAGTACACATAGAGTGTATTTTTCTAAAATGGTTAATGAAATTATAAATAGATACTCTAAAAATAAAGGTTTTAAAGGAATTGAAATAAATTTATTCAGTTTAAATATTTCACCTGAAATATTTAATAATTGTATAAAGGAAATTGCAAATTCTATTAAATCAGATGTTAAAAAACAAATTGTCCTTCATCAATTAACATTTGAAAATCAGCTTAATAATATAAATTTAACAAACAATACAGTTTATGTTATAAATATATCCCCATCGTCTCTGACATACCCTGGGTATGGGGTTTTTAATAATAAATCTGTTAAGCTTAATAAAAATATTATTTTATCAATGTTTCAAGATATTAAAAAAAATTATGGAAATAATGTTATAATAAATATCAATGCTCCATTTAATAATGATTATAAAGTTTTTCTTCAAGATATAATTGAAATTCAAAGAATGCTTGAATTTGGTGTTTGCATTAAAATAGAAAACAGTTTGTATTTATCTAATAGTGAGATTAAGTCCATTATTAAAAAATATGCAAAGTAAGAATTTTATTATTAACCAAACATATGAGCCATGAACAATTACGAAGTATTATGATATTTTACAAAGGACCTCTAAGATTTTCTTTGTTTAAAAATTCTTACCCTCGCCAGCCTCTGTCCTAGAGGCGTCTCGGCTCGGCACATCCGTGTGCCGAATTACAGAATTTTTAAAGTCGAAAATCCAAGAGGTCCTAATGCTTATATCAATATACTTTTTTAATTAATTCATGGCTCAAAAATATTTGTAGATCATAAAAGCATTAACACTAGTATCCCTAATATAATTCTATAGTATGCAAAAGGTGCAAGCTTTCTCTTTTTTATATAGCTCATAAATGCAGCAATTACAACAAGTGCAACTACAAATGATACAAAAGTTCCAACAAATATTATAAGCCATTCATAAGGAGTAAATCCAAATCCAGCCTTAATAAGTTTTAAAACTGAAGCTCCGATTATTGTTGGAAGAGCTAAAAAGAATGAAAACTCTGCTGAAGCTTCTCTAGATAGTCCCATAAATAGTCCACCTATGATTGTAGATGCAGATCTTGACATACCTGGCCAAAGAGCTAGACATTGAAATACTCCAACTGCAAATGAGTCTTTATATGACATATTATCAACATCACTTACTCTTACTCTCTTTAATCTTGCTTCTGCAAATAATAAAAGAATTGCTCCGAATATTAATGCATATGCAACTGTTCTAGGATTAAAGAAATGCTCCTCAATATAATCATCAAATAAAACTCCTAATATAGCAGCAGGTAAAAATCCAACTGCAACCTTGTACCATAGATTGAATACCTTCTTTGTTTGTCTTTTATCCTGTAATTTTGGGAAAATCTTGTCCTTATAATAGAACATAACCGCAAGTATTGCACCCATCTGAATAACTACTGCAAAAATATTAGCAAACTCACCTGTAAAACTTATGTATTTGTTTGCCAAAATAAGATGTCCTGTTGATGAAACAGGTAAAAATTCAGTTAGACCTTCAATAATTCCAAGTATAATTGCCTTTAAAATCAATTTAACACTCCCCTTTCCACCTTAATAGGATACAATATTATACAACTTATATCAACAATACTAAGCATATATTAAAAAAAACTTAAAAGTTTTTTGTTGTCACTTTATAGTTTTTTTTGTAATCGTTCGACAAATTGTAGAAATCTTTTTTTCATTGTGATAAAATCATTTCTTGCGGGAGGGGTAATATGGTTAATAAGAGGTTTGCAGTTATTAATTTCTTTGTATATACAACACTAGTTATAATTTTCACTATTCTACACATTACTGGTTATAATTTGTTAATGGATAGCAACTTATTCGATTTTTTTCACCTAGCTATTGAAACTACTTTGTCAATGGCAGCTAGTAGCATTTTTTTAATTGTACTTTATTCTTTTCCATATGAGAAAAAACAAAAGTACATTATTTCAGGTTCTATTTTTTTCTCAATTGCAATAGTTAATATACTACATATTTATTTTGCTCTAAAACCAAATCAATGGGCAGCAAGTTTAACACTAGCTAATTTAACATATTTGATGGTTAGTTTTGCAATAATTTTTTATAATTTAATTCCTGAACATAAAATTGCAACGGATAAAAAGCATTTTTTCTATGTTCCAACTTTCTTTATTATATTATCTTATTTAATATATTTATTAATAAACCATCACGGAGAAGCTATATTCATACAAGGTGTTGGTATTACTCCCTACTTTGGAGTTTTTGAATCAATTATATTGGCTCTTTATTTTTATGCCCTTTTTATTTCTTTTCAAAAGTATTTTGAAAATAGAACTGACCAAACTGTAAATACAATTAACTGTTTGATGTTTGCTATTTTATCAAAGTATGTTGTAATTTTTCATAAATATCCAAATGACTTATTTGTTGTATCAGGTCATGCTTTTAAAGGGATTGCATTTTTATTTTTTGTAAAAGGTTTTGTTATGACAAATGTACAAAGTCCATACAAAAAACTAAAAGAAGCCAACGATATTAAAACTGATTTTTTAGTAAATATGTCACATGAAATACGAACTCCAATAAACATTATATTAAATGCATCAAGATTAATTGCATCAAATCCCGCAAAATATATGGGGTTTATATCATCAATTGAGAATAATGCCCATAGATTAAATAGATTATCTGAAAACCTAGTTATATTTAATCATATAGAAAACGGTACACTTGAAAATAGGTTGTCAAATGAAGATATAGTTTTTTTAATTGATAATATTATAGAATCTGCTGAGGATGTACTTGATAAAAAATCATTAGATTTAAGATTTGATTTTATAGGTAAAAGGCATTTTATAGTTGATAAAGAAAAGTTTGAACAAATAGTTCTTAATATATTATCAAATTCCATTAAGTATTCAAACTATGGAGGTAATATTATAATAAAACTTGAAATAAACGAAAACTTAAAACTATCAGTATTCAATGATGGTCCTCCAATTGCTGAAGAACACAAGGATAAATTATTTAATAAATTTTATAAAGTAAAGCATCCTGGTCTTGAAACAACAGAAGGATTAGGAATAGGATTATATATTGCAAAAACATTTGCTAATATGTTAAATGGTGATATAAACATTATAAACTCAGATGAGCTAACAGGATATGAACTTGAAATAAAAGCAATTAAAAATCCTAAAATATCACCTAGATCAAAAAATGTTGAGACATATGCTAGCTATTTTTCAGATATAATATAAGGTGGCAAATTAGCCACCTTATTGTACTTTTATGGCATTAACTGGGCAATCTGATTCTGCCTCTCTTGCATCATTATGTGAGCCTGCAGGTACATCTGATACTATAACATGTGCTTTTCCGTCATCTCCCATTTCAAACACATCTGGTGCAATAGATGGACATAATCCACAACCTATACATACATCCTTATCAACAACAGCCTTCATAAAGAAAACCTCCTTTTAGACATTTATATTTATATAATCCCCTATTGATTTACTTTTTACTCATTTTGTTCTAAAATATAGATAAATATTTAAGTAGGGAGGATACAATGAGCAAATTATCTTCACATGAAAAATTTTTTATAGGAAGAATACTATATGGATTAGATTCTTTAGGATGCGAATATGAACAATCAGATGTTGAACTTTTACTAAGTCAAAGACTTGAGATAGAAGATGAATTTAAAAATAAAATTAACAATGCCTTAGTTTTTTCATACTGTGATGATGTAGAAAAGTTTAAAAAAAGAATAGTAACGGTAGATCCTGAGTCTCTTTGGCAGGAGTCTTATAAAAAGCTCTATAAGGGACGTGAAACTGTTTTACGTGATTTAGTTACTACTTGGCACCAATCATATTTCATAGAAAATAATGAGAGTTTTATGAGTATGTTAATAAAGTTTTTTAAAAGATAAATTTTTTGTTTAGGGTGTTAGTATGAATAATGTTAATGATACCATAGAAACTATAATAAAAGAATTTCTAATAGAAAAAGTTAATCCATATTTTATTATTATCTTTGGTTCTTATGCTAAGGAGATTTTAAGAGCTGATAGTGATATAGATATTGCTTTTCTATCAGAAAATAGTTTTGATAGCTATGATTTATTTATGATATCTCAGGAACTTGCGTCTATTATTAAAAAAGATGTAGATTTAATTGATTTAAACAATGCATCTACCGTATTTCGTGCACAAATAATTGGTACTGGTAAGTTAATCTATTCAATTGATGAAAATAAAAGAATGTATTTCTTTATGAAATCATTTAAAGAATATGCCAAACTTAATGAAGAACGTAAAGTGATTATTGATAAATATCTTGCAAAATAAGTAAACATTAGATGCTAGGCACCTAATGTTTACTTATTTTATAACTGACACATATTCTACTCATATCTTAATGCTTCAATCGGATCGAGCTTAGCTGCTTTATTAGCTGGATATATTCCAAAGAATATACCAACTGCTGATGAAAATAAAAATGCTATTAAAACAGTTGAAATTGATACTGTTGGCTCAATCTTCAAAAATACTCCAATTCCATAGGCAAACAGCGTTCCAAGCATCATACCAATAATGCCACCAATTAACGAAAGTATCAAAGATTCAATTAAAAACTGTATAAGAATATCTCGTCTAGTTGCTCCTATTGCCTTCCTAATTCCTATTTCTCTTGTTCTTTCTGTTACCGACACAAGCATTATATTCATTACACCAATACCACCAACAACAAGGGAAATTCCAGCAATAGCTCCTATTATCATTGTAAATATATTTATTATATTATTTACTTGATCTATTTGCTTTACAAGGTTTTCTGCCTTATACTTATCTTTATTAAAATGCCTTGTTTCAAGTAACTTCACTATATTTTTGCCTATTGTTTCTGCATTTTTTGTATCTGAAACTAAAACCTCTAGGACAGTTATATTGAATTCATTTGGTACAAGCTTTTGATAAAATGTAATTGGTGTATATATAAATACAGGCATATTTGCTCCAAAAGCAGCTGCAAATGCTCCACTATCATTTTTATATACCCCAATAATAACTGAATTTACCATGTTATCTTTAGTTCCTATCTTTACTGTTTTACCAACACAATCTTCATATCCAAAAATATTTTTTGCACTAACATTGTCTATAACAACAACATTTCTTCCAAGTAGCACATCCCTTTCATTTATAAAACGTCCATACAATATTTCAGTTGAAAAGATCGAAGTATAATCCTGTGTTGTTGCAACAGTTACTGCCCTTCTTGTAGCCTTTTCAAACTTTGCAGTAAGCGGTTTTTGAATTCCTGGAGCAACATATTTAACATCTTCTATTTTGTTTTTTATTTCCTTAACATCATCCATAGTAAAATAATCCCTTGTAGATAGCGTTGTGTTATTATCAACCCTTATTTCAATTACATTAACACCTATATCCTCAAACTCAGATGTTATTTTCTTTTGTCCACCCTTTCCTATTGCAACTATTGTAATAACAGAAGAAATCCCTATTATTATCCCAAGCATTGTTAAAAAGGACCTCATTTTATTTGCAAGAACACTTTCTATTGCAACCTTCAAGCTCTCAAATATATTCATATAATCACCTACCTATAGCACGTTCTGCTCTCAACTAATGTATCTCTTAAAATCACACCGTCCCTAATTCTAACTATTCTTTTTGTGTGATTTGCAATATCATTTTCATGGGTTACCATAACAACAGTTGAACCTTCTTCATTTAGATTTTGAAAAATTCTCATAATCTCTTCGCTAGACTTTGAATCTAGATTACCTGTTGGCTCATCTGCCATTAAAACAGATGGATTTGTAACTATTGCCCTTGCAATTGCAACCCTTTGTCTTTGTCCTCCAGATAATTCATTTGGCTTATGGTGCATTCTGTCTGAAAGACCTACCCTATCTAATGCTTCCTTTGCCTTCTTTTTTCTTTCACTTAACTTAAGGCCAGAATAAATAAGTGGCAATTCAACATTTTCAAGAGCAGAGAGTCTAGGAAGCAAATTAAATGCTTGAAATACAAAACCTATTTCTTTATTTCTTATTCTAGCTAGTTCATTATCGTTTAATGTTGAAACATCATTACTATTTAAAATATATTTGCCTGATGTTGGTCTATCAAGGCATCCTAATATGTTCATCAAAGTAGATTTTCCAGAACCAGATGGTCCCATTATTGCAACGTACTCACCCTTTTCAATCTTTAAATTTACTCCCTTTAAAACCTCTATATCATCAGTTAAAAGCTTATATGATTTTCTCAAATCAATAATCTCTATCATTTTGTCACATCCTTATCTAATACCTTCATTCCATCCTTAAGAGTTGCTGCAGGGTTTAATACAACCCTATCCCCTTCCTTAAGTCCACTTACAACTTCAACATCAAAATCACTTTGAAGCCCTATTTTTATATTGGTTAATTTAGCAATTCCATTTTCAACAACAAAAACCTTTACATTGTTTTCTTTATCAGTAATTAGGGCCTCTATTGGAATTATTAAAACATCCTTTTTTTCTGCAACCTTTATATCCACATCAACATCAAAGCCTGGTTTTATAACATCAGTTGTTTCTGTTATATCAACATATGCCTTTACAACTGTATCTGAACCTGAAGCTGACATTGTTTTTGTTGCAACCTTGTCAATAGATACAACTTTACCCTTTACACCATAGTCTAAAAACTTAATATTAGCCTCCATACCATCTTTTATTTTGTCAGAATCAAATTGATTTATATTTACTGCTACCCTTAAATTATTCACATTCTCCACAACTACAACAGGCATTTGCATTGGAGCTGGTGCGCCTTCTTTTACATTTAATTGTGTAACTACTCCATCAAAATCAGCCTTTATATATCTTTGTTGCTTTGAAATATTTTGTTTTATGTTTAAAACATTTAATCTTGCAATTTCTACTTGATTTTCTTGAAGTTTAATTTGATCATCTATTGAAACACCTTGGTTTTGTGTATTTTGAGCAGGTAAATTATTTAAATTTTCCTTTTGTTTTTTAAGATTATCTAATTGTATTTTAGCACTTTCATATTGAAGCTCAGCTGTTTTTAATTGATTTGACATATCCTGAACTTCAAACTCAACTAATACATCACCTTTTTTTACTTTATCTGAAACCTTTACATTAACCTTTATAACTTTACCAGATGTCAAGGCATAGTATTCTTTTTTCTCCTTAGATTCAACTGTTCCACTACTTGAAAAACTTGCAATTAAATTATCTTTTTTGACTGTACTTGTTTTTACTTCTATTGGTTTTTGTGCTCCCTTTTTTAACGAAAATATAGTAGCAACAAAAACTAAAACTACTATTAATGAAATAACAATTCCCTTCTTTTTCATAATTAATTCATCTCCTTTATAACCTCATTAAGCTTTATTAGCCCCTTTAAAATAACATCTAAATCCTCATTTGAAACATTAGATAAAACATCCTCTAATACTCCTAAATGTTTCATTTCAAATTCCCTTCGATAATTTAGTGCTTTATCAGTTGCTGAAATTAATACCCTTCTTTTATCCTCTTTATCCCTTTCCCTTATAACCAACCCCTCCTCTTCAAGCCTATCTATAATTTCGGAAGCTGTACTGTTTGCAAGCCCAGCATTTAAACTAATCTCCTTTAAACTTTTCTTTTCACCATTCATTAGTTGCATCATTATGCTTAAAATTGATGGATTAAATTTTATAAACTCCATTTTGCATCCTATTTTTTTATTTACTGTTTTATTTATATTTCTAAAAAGCTCGTATATTTGTATTATTTCTTCCTTTGCCATGATATCATCCTTTTCTTTATATATTTCAAATACGAATATTTCGGTTACGAATTAATTTTATCATTTTGATATTATTTACACAATAAAAAAAAGTATACAATTGTATACTTTGAAAATTATATGAAAATTTTATATCTAAATATTTATTTTTATAAACTTTGATAAATCCCATATAATAATTTATCTATCAACTTTTTAGCCTCATCTATTGTTAATTTATTTGAAATCTCTATTTTTAACGCCTTATCTCCAAACTCTTGGTTATAACATTTAGTTTCCCCTAAAATATTAATTCTCTCTTTGCTAAGTTTTGATTTAATTGAATTGGCAAATCCTATGTTGTTATTATAGTTTTCATTTTTTTCAATTCTTATTAATATAGTATCTTTATTTATTATTTTATTGCTTGCAGATATATCTAATACAATATATGTTTTTCCACCATTTGTTTGTTTTTTAAGTATCTTTTCTATATTTTCATTGTCATCTATAACTCCTAAATTTTTTACTTTAACTCCAAAACCAATTGTTGAATCAACTATATAATCTAGAATCTTGTTTATTTCACCATCATTAAACCTTAAATCACTAGATGAATAAAGCAAAATTTCAGTAGAATTATTACCTGCAAATGTATACTCCTGCAAATCCCTTGCTATCCTTGAAAGATATAAAATAGATAATAATGTTGCTGCAATAATTGCAGTTATAACAAA
>JAOAFH010000070.1 GCA_026416355.1 Clostridiales bacterium
AAGGAGGTGAATACCGTTACAGAAAAACTAAAAACATTATAAAGTTAGAACTCCTTGTTTTAAAGACACTAAGAAGGCTTAAAAATATAAGGCATGATTATATCCATCAGATAACTACATCATTGGTGAGAACCAAGCCAGAGTATGTAGTTATGGAAAGTTTGAATACTTGTGGAATGCGAAAGAATAGAAAGCTATCAAAATCAATACAGCAGCAGCTATTCCATGAGTTTAAAAGGCAGATGGAATATAAGTGTACATGGAATAATATTAAGTTTATACTTGCAGATAGATTTTATCCTTCAAGCAAAACTTGTAGTAATTGTGGACATATAAAAGACAATTTATCTTTATCAGAAAGAATATTTATATGTGATGAATGTGGATATGAAATAGATAGGGACTTAAATGCAAGTATAAATCTTAAAAACTATGGTAAATCAATAGCATAGCACTAAAGGCAACTATTGATATGTACCCATTCGTTAGTGGGGAATTTAAGCCTTTGGAGTGTCAAATAAACATGAGTAGGTTTAACCGAAAGTGGACACGATGAACAAGGAAGGAAACATAAACTTCGTAAAGAATTATAGAGTATTTATAAAGTTTTATAAGTTTTCTGTAACGGATTAGAGGTGAAAATAACTGGCGTAAAGCATGATAGAAATGGAGAAATTATATCATATAGATTAGATACAGGCCAAGTGATATCTAAGGGTGAAGGAATAAAATTGGCAGAACAAGGACAAATAGAAGGAGTTACTGTAGGTGTATCAAAGTCAGGAGAAAAGTTTTTAAGAAGTATGCCTGATGGAGATAGTAGCAATAACCTAGATAATTTGCCAGAAATAATGTAAATAGGTGGTTTTCCACCTATTTTTTTTGAGTAAATAGTTGTAAAATATATATAGTTAGGAGGAATAAAAAATGGATATAAATCAAATATACAATGAATATAGTGAAAAAATAAAAAATGTTCTAGGAAGTGAAGTAAAGGTTGTTTTTGGTGAAGGAAATAAAGATGCAAAAATAATGCTTATAGGTGAAGCGCCAGGAAGATACGAAGAAGAGCAAGGAAGACCCTTTGTAGGGCAAGCTGGAAAAAATCTAGACGAGTTTTTAGATATATTAAATTTAAAAAGAGAGGATATATTTATAACTAATGTAGTAAAGATAAGACCATATAAAATAAGCGAAAAAACAGGAAGACGAGTTAATAGAGCTCCAAATAAATTAGAACTTGAATTATCAATTGAGACATTAAAAAAAGAAATAGAGTTAATACAGCCAAGATTAATAGTAACTTTAGGTAATACACCATTAAGGGCTCTTTTAGGTAATATAAAAATAGGAGATGTTCATGGTCAAATATTAGATTATAATGGAATTAGCGTATATCCTTTATATCATCCTGCTAGTATAATATATAATAGAAGTTTGTATGACACATATATACAAGATTTACATAAATTAAAAGATAGCATTAAATCAATTATTTAAGGAGGCGTTTTAATTGCGTTGTTTTTTTGAAGAATTTAAAAAGAATATAAAAGGTAAAAAGGTAGCCATTGTAGGTGCAGGTGTAAGTAATACTCCATTAATTCAAATGATGATAGATTTAGGTGCAAATGTTGTAGTTTGTGACAAAAAGGAAAGTCTAGGAGAATACGAGAGTGAATTAAGAAAAAATAATGTTGAATTATTTTTAGGAATAGATTATCTAGAGGGAACAAAGGATGCAGATATAATATTTAGAACACCATCATTAATGCCTACAAACCCATATATTCAAGATGCTATAAAAAGAGGTGCCTATGTTACATCTGAAATGGGAGAGTTTTTAAAATATTGTAGAGGTAAAATAATAGGCATAACAGGTAGTGATGGAAAAACAACAACAACTACTCTTGTACATGAAATGTTAAAAAAACAAGGTTACAATGTATTTTTAGGTGGTAACATAGGAAATCCTTTATTCCACAAGATAGAAGAAATAAAAGAAGATGATTTTGTTGTACTTGAGCTATCTAGTTTTCAATTGATAGATGCTAAATATTCACCAGATAGGGCTATTATAACAAATATAACTCCAAATCATTTAGATATTCATAAAGATATGCAGGAATATATAGATGCTAAGAAAAATATTTTTGCAAATCAAGATAACAATGGAGTAGTTGTATTAAATCTTGATAATGATATAACTAGAGATATTGCAAATAGTGTTGTAGATAAAACTGTAAGAACATTTTCAAGAAAACAAAAGGCATTTGCTTATCTAAATGATAATGTTCTTACTGTAAATGAAAATGCTGTTTGTAAAGTAGATGAAGTTAAGCTACCAGGAATGCATAATATAGAAAACCTACTTGCAGCATTTGCAGTTGTTTATGATTATGTATCAATTGACACTATGAAATATATTGCCATGAACTTTACAGGAGTTGAACATAGAATAGAATTTGTTAGAGAGATAAATGGAGTAAAGTTCTACAATGACTCTATTGCCTCAAGCCCAGCTAGAACATTGGCGGGACTAAAATCATTTAGGCAAAAGGTAATATTAATAGCAGGTGGATATGATAAAAATATACCTTTTGAGCCACTTGCTGAGGAAGGTATAGACCATATTAAATGTTTAGTGTTAATAGGAAAGACTAAAGAAAAAATAAAAAATGCATTTATAAATACAATGGAAAAAAGAAATATAAATTTAGATATAGTAGAAGCTACAACATTAGAGGATGCAGTGCTTAAGGCATTTGAAAAAGCAAATAAGGGAGATATTATAACTTTATCTCCAGCATGTGCAAGTTTTGATATGTTTAAAAACTTTGAAGAAAGAGGTCGAATTTTCAAAGAAATTGTAAATAAAATTTCATTGACTTAATCTTGCATTTTTTGTACAATTATTAACAATATATGAAGCACCCTAAACTAAAAGGGTGCTTTATAATATAAGAAAACTTTTGTAATTTAAATTATTAAAGGGGGATTATTATGGAAAACAAAAAAAGAGAGACGTTTTCATCGGGACTTGCAGTTTTCTTTGCGACACTAGGTTCGGCAGTAGGATTGGGTAATATATGGAGATTCCCATATATTACAGGTATGAATGGTGGAGGTGGATTTTTATTCATCTACATTCTTTGTATGCTATTTGTTGGTATACCTATAATGATTAGTGAGTTTTACATTGGAAGAAAAACAAGATCAAATGCAGTTGGAGCTTTTTCAAAGTTAAACAAAAGTAATTTTAAATTTATCGGACTTATGGGTGTTTTATCAGCATTTTTAATTATGTTCTTCTATAGTGGAGTTGCTGGATGGGTTTATTCATATGTATTTAAAAGCTTAATTGGCACATTTAAAGGAGTAACTCCAAAACAAGCAGAAGAGTTATTTACATCAACAATAACAAACTATGGAATGGCATATTTATGGCAAGTTATAGTTATGGCTGTAGTTTCAACTATACTAATAATGGGAGTTAAAAATGGTATTGAAAAAGTAACAAAAACATTAATGCCAATTTTGTTTATATTAATTATTATAATGGATATAAGAGCACTTACATTAGCTAATTCATTTGAAGGTGTAAAATTCCTATTTAAAGTTGATTTTTCAAAGGTTACACAGGCAAGCATATTGATAGCATTAGGACTAGCATTCTTTAAACTTTCAATAGGTATGGGAACAATGATTACCTATGGTAGCTACTTTACAGAAGATAATGATATGCCACAAACTGCATTTAAAGTAGCATTTTCAGATCTTTTAGTATCACTACTTGCAGGAGTTGCCATATTCCCAGCTGTATTTAGCTTTAAAATGGAACCAACTGCAGGACCAGGACTTTTATTTATGACAATACCACTAGTATTTTCTAAAATGCCTTTTGGTGGAGTACTTCTTACATTATTCTTCTTATTAACTTCATTTGCAGCAACAACAGCAATGATTTCATTGGTAGAGGTTCCTGTTGCTTATTTATCAGAAGAAAAGAAAATGGATAGAAAAAAGGCAGTTTTATTAACAGCAGCTATAATACTTGGATTTGGATTTTTAGCAACAGCTTCAATAGCTGGTGGAAATGCTATAGCTGAATTTAAAGCCTTTGGAAAGAACTTCTTTGACTTATTTGACTTTGTATCAAGTAACATATTACTACCACTTGGTGGATTGTTTATTACTATATTCATTGGATATTTTGTTAAGAGAGATGATCTAGTAAAAGAATTAAGTAATGGAGGAAAGATAGGCAATCAAGCAATACTAACTGCATTCCTATTTTTAGTTAGATATCTATCACCATTACTAGTTGTAATCATATTCTTAAATTCACTAGGAGTGTTTGGAAAGTAATATAGATAAGATAAAGAGATTGTTGAATAAAAAGAGTCATTAACAATTATGAAGTATGATGATATTTTACAATGAAAAGTATGCTTCTTTAATTGTTTAATGGCTCTTATTTTTTTCTGTACAATTAAGATAGACCGTCCTATTTTAAATAATATATAGCCAATACTATTCAACGGAACTAGGTGTATCATAAGAAATAATAAAGAGAAATAGAGAGAAAAACAAAGAAATTCTATTTTAATTTAAGATAACAGTTTTTTATTGGTTAGATTAAAGTCATTAGCGATGATATTATATAAAAGTCGCTTGAAGCGAGCGACAGAAAAAATAAAAAACACCGAAAAAAAGGTGTTGACAGATTTAAAAAGACGTGATAAGATAAATAAGCGTCAACGGTCCTTGAAAACTGAACAGCGAGAGCGAACGTACTAAAAAAGCTTAGGTTTAAACATGAGAGTTTGATCCTGGCTCAGGACGAACGCTGGCGGCGTGCCTAACACATGCAAGTCGAGCGGAGGGGATAGGAGCTTGCTCCTTGAACCTTAGCGGCGGACGGGTGAGTAACACGTGG
>JAOAFH010000107.1 GCA_026416355.1 Clostridiales bacterium
CCCGTCTAATTGTTCCTCGTTTCAATTCCTCATAGGTAGGCTATAAACGAGGTGCTGATATTCATGCTGAAAATGACTATGCTTGTTTCAATTCCTCATAGGTAGGCTATAAACAATTTAGCTATTTTATAAATCCTGCTGCTGCAACTACGTTTCAATTCCTCATAGGTAGGCTATAAACTATCGAAGTCAAAGAGGTAAATGGAAAGTTTGTAGGGTTTCAATTCCTCATAGGTAGGCTATAAACCTATTACAAATTTGATTATATCTATATTCTTCATAATTGTCAATTTGTTTCTTTTTCGTGATAAATAGATAACTTTATAGATTTTTCAATGCTTTAGGCTTGCTGTCGACCCCCTAGGTTTTTTGCAGGATTATAGGTCGACAGCAAAAAAGCTGTGAAAATTTTTAATTCACAGCTGCTTTATTTTACTTCAATAATAAATTAGGCATTGTTTTAGCTAATTCAATCATTCTTTCAGTATATCCGCTTTTGCTAAATAAAACAAAATACTCATTTCTATTATCGTTTTTCCATTCAACATTCTTTGACTTTTCCATTAACCTGTAAAATACATCAGTGTCAACAGGAGTATTTAGGTATTTACATTCACCAAACAATATATCGTTGGTATCTGTATTTATTCCTACTATGTCGATTTCCTGTTTCGAATTCCACCATCTACCTACTTTATTCAATAAAAATGGTATTTCTCCAGTAATTATCATGTCCCATATACTTTGCCTACAAATATCTTCATATACAAAACTTACATGGTTCATATAGAATGTCTTTTTTATTTTTTCTAATACAAAATCTATATTATCTAATTCTATAAAACTTCTATATGGATAAATAAACTTAAACCAAAATTCAATAAAATTATCATTTATAAAATATAAGCCCTTTTTACTTTTCTCTGGGTTTCCTTCTGTAATTGGAACTTCTCTTATTAATATATCTAAATCAATTAGGATAGATAGATATTTTGTTAATTTAGTTTGTGGAACACCTAAATTTGTAGCTATATTTCCTATTTTGTGATTACCTAGTGCTATGGATTTTATTATAGAAAAATATGTTCCTACATCCTGCACCTCTTTTTCAAGCAAAAACACAGGCTCTTCATATAAAAAGCTATCTTTGTTTAATACATTGTTTTTAATTGCTTCAAATATATCCTTTTCTTTTTTAAAGATTTCTATATATTTAGGAACACCACCCGTTACCGAATAATATTCAACTAAGTTTAAATTATCATCATAAAATTCATTATAATATTTAAATTGAATTTGCTTTAGTTTTATTTGCCCTGTCCTTCTACCATACAGAGGGCTTGAATAATTTAATGTTTGCTTTTCCATCATGCCAATCAAAGAACCACATAAAATTACCATTATGTTCTTATCCTTTAATTTTTCATCCCAAATTTTTTGGAATATTGATGGGAATGAAGGATTTATAATCCCCAAATACTGAAATTCATCTATTACAATTATGGTCTTTTGTTGTGGTTCTGCTCTTTTTAATATTAAATCAAAAACATTCTCCCATTTATCTAAGCGTAAGTCCAAAAGAATATCATCATCTAAATAACTTGCAACTGCATTTTTAAAGGAATTTATATTTTCACCTTCTATTTCTTCAGTTGCAAGAAAATATATCGCTTTTTTGTCCTCAACAAATTTTTTAATAAGTGATGTTTTTCCTACTCTTCTTCTACCATATATAATTACAAAGGATGAACCTTCTCTTTTATATTCATTGTTTAAAAAATCCAATTCACGATTTCTGTTTATAAACTTTTTCATTTAACCACCTCAATAATATTATACTTCAAATTATAATAATTTAAAGTATAATATCAATCCATCCTACCTCAACGCATTAATAAATATCTCTGCTGTTCCAAGGTTTGTGGCAAGTGGAACATTATGAACATCGCATATTCTTAAAAGTGCTGTTACATCTGGTTCATGAGGTTGTGCTGTTAGTGGATCCCTTAAAAAGATAACCATATCTATGTCTCCTTGGGCAACTAGTCCTCCTATTTGTTGGTCACCACCATACGGACCTGATAAAAATCTATGTACCTTAAGTCCCGTTGCCTCTTGTATTAGCTTTCCCGTTGTGCCTGTTGCATAAAGTTCATCATTTTTAAATACATCCCTATGCTTTTTTATAAATTCAACCATGTCGTCCTTTTTCTTATCATGTGCTATAAATGCTACTCTCATCTTTTATCCCTTCCTTATTTTAAAATGTTATATGTGATATGGCTGCCATTATTGCCTCTTCTAGAACCATTGTTGCAATCATTCCTAATGTGCTAATGTCAACATCAACTTCTCCTGTTGCCATTGTGAAAATTGTATCTCCATCAAACATTGTATGGGATGGTCTCATAGTTCTTGCAAATGCATCATGTGCCATAGATGAAACCTTTGTTGCCTCTGCCTTTGTTAGTTTTGCATTTGTTACAACTGTTGCTATTGTTGTGTTGCCACTAAAGAGGTTTGTTTTATCGTTATATCTATTTAGCATTACCCTTTGGCTATCTAAAAATACTTTTCTTTCCCTATCATATGCCCCTGCTATAATTTCACCTGTTTTTGGGTTTATAACATCCCCTAGGCAGTTTACTGCAACAATTGCACCAACCTCAAGGCTACCAACCCTTACTGCATAACTTCCAAGTCCTCCATCCATAGCATATTCCATTCCTAATATTTTTCCAACAGTTGCACCTGTTCCTGCACCGTACTTTCCGTTTTCAACATTATTTATCTCATAGGCATTTACGCATGCCTCATATCCCATTTTTTTATCAGGTCTTACCCTAAAATCTCCATTAGCTAAGTCAAACAAAACAGCACTACATACTATCGGAACCTTTGTAACTCCTACGTCAAAACCTTTGCCCCTTTTTTCTAAAAACTCCATAACTCCAGTTGAAGCATCAAGTCCAAATGCACTTCCACCCGATAAAACAACTGCATGTACCTTGTCAACTAAATTTACTGGATCTAAAAGGTCTGTTTCCCTTGTACCTGGTGCACCACCTCTTACATCTACTCCACAGGTTGCACCTTCTTCACATATTATAGCAGTACATCCTGTTCTTGCTTCAAAGTTTTGGGCATTTCCTATTTTTATGCCCTTTATTTCTGTAATTTTTATATGTTGCATATATTTACCTCCATATTTAGATGGATATTATTTTATCAATTCATTTTGAGCCATTAACAACTAAAGGTTGTTAATGGCTCATATAGATACCTCTATTTTTATTTTCTTATCTTATTTACACCCATTACAACAGGAACAACTATGGCAATAGAAACTAAAACCTCTGGTAGCCCATTTGTCATTCCTATTCCAACGATTGTCGCCCTTGCTTGTGCTACATTAATATTCAATACCTTTGCAAATCTCTCTAAATAAATTAGGTATATTAGTCCTAAAACTAGTATTGTGTTTGTTAGTGTTCCAACTGCTGCAGCTACACCATATTTTATGCTGTTTATTTTACCTGGTATTATTTTGTATGCATAATATGATGTAATTCCAATAAGTACCCTTGGCACTACTGCAATAATTGGATTTAGAAATAAAAATGATGTTGGTGTTGGGTTTGTCACAGCTTGGAACATACTAAATAGTCCAAAGAATAAACCAATTGCCGCACCAACCACAGGGCCTTCAATTATAGCACCTATGATTACAGGAAGATGCATAATTGTTGCTTTAACTGGTGGAATTGGAATAAATCCAAGGCCTGTTACCCCAAGCACAACAATTATGGCAGACAGCATACCTATGGTAACAATCTGTCTAACCTTAGTACTTGTTGTTGTCATTGTTCTTGTTTGCATAATAACGCCTCCTCGTTCTCACTCCAAAAGGATGTAAGACGAAATCCTTTATGAAGTTTTTTATTTGTTCGGTCAATCGTACCGACAAGATAATTTTAACAGTTTAGTTTTAATTATTCAACTAAAACAACAAAACAAAAAGTGCCATAAACAACCTCTTTGGTGTAGCAAAATTCTACAACCTAGTTATTTATGGCACCTTACATCATTTATTTATTATTTTTGAGCAGCTATGGCATCCTTAACAGTTTGAACACACTTATCTGCAGCTGCCTTAGGTTCCATTTGTCCATCCCAAACAGCTGAGAATGCTGCACCTAGTGGTTCCCATACTAGTTGCATTTGAGGAATTGATGGCATTGGCTGAGCATTCTTTGCTTGTTCCATAAATCCTGATACAATAGCATCTCCCTTAATTTCTTGTTTTTCCATTAGAGCCTTTACAGGAGGAATTTGATGAGTCATTTCATATCTCTTCATTAACATTTCATCTGATGTAGCCATTTCTAAGAATAGCTTTGCAGCATTTGGATACTTTGTAAATGAGCTAAGGTATAGTCCTCTAATTCCTGAGAAGCTAACAGGTTGCTTTCCATTCATTGTTGGAAGTGGAGCAACACCAAAATCTATACCAGCCTTTTTATATCCTTCAACTGCCCATGGTCCGTTTATTATCATAGCAGCTTTACCTGCTCCAAATGATCCATCCATAAATTGATAGTTAGCATCCTTTTGTTTTAATGGAAGAATAGCATTTAGGCTCTTATAGTATTTTAATCCTTCTATTGCTCCCTCGTTATTAATTCCTAAGTCATTCTTATCTGTTCCATTTTTACCAAATATATAACCACCATTTGCAGTTAAGAAGCAGTATGAGAAATATGCATTACCAACATCCCAAAGTAGACCATATTTCTTTTCCTTTGGATTGGTGAATGTCTTTGCAAATTCAACTATCTCTTCAAATGTCTTTGGAGCCTCTTTAACTATTGCCTTATTATAGAATAGGGCATATGTTTCAATAGCTGTTGGATAACCATATACCTTGCCATCCATGCTAACACCGTCAAGTGCTGCCTTTACATAATCATTTTGTACTCTCTCTGGTTTGTGGTTTGGTTGAATTAGTCCTGCTGCAACCATCTTTCCAACATGGTCATGTGGTGCTGATATTATATCTGCTCCAACACCTGCAGGTCCATCTTGTTGAAGTTTTCCTGATGTTGCTGTATGGTCAACTGGTTCATATTTTACCTTTACACCATATTTCTTTTCAAATTCTTGAGCAACGTATTTTATGTATTCTCCCTCTGGTCCTTCACTTTCCCAAACAACTAATTGTGCTCCTTCTTCTGGTTTAAGCTCAGTAACTGCTGGCTTGTCCTCTGGCTTGTTTTCTTCTGCTGGCTTTTTTGAACATCCTGCAAGTAATGATGTAATTAATAATCCTGAAAGAATCAATGCAAGTGGCTTTTTCATATTTATCCCCCTTCTTTGAAATTGGATTTTTTAGGCAATCGTTTGTGCATGCCTATTTTTTGTTCCCCATATAATAAATATTTATCTATTAAATTTTTTATGACATATTTATTTATTAAAAAAAGTCAACAAGTGGTTAATATAACCTATTGTTGACTTTGATATATCTATTATTTTCCATAATTCAGGTGCCTGTCAGGTGAATTGTGGAAAACTTTTACTTTATGAAATTTATAAACTCTGGAAACCTCTTTGCCCAGTGTATTTCACTGTGGGTTGCACCTTCGTCTATTATAAGCTTTATATTCTCTTTATCCATAAACTCACAAAGCGTTTCATATATTCTTATTGTTCCATTTATATAATAGTCTTTAAAATTAGGATCATCATCGTTGCTTGTCTCTTCTGTTCCAATGTCTAGGTAAACCTTCATATTTTCTATTTGTCCTTGTTCCCTTAAAAATTCTAAAAGTTCACCCTCCTTAAACCAAGCTGCTGTTGAAAAAGCACCTACTTTTGAGAATATATCTTGATATTTAAATCCTATATATAATGAAATAAACCCACCCATAGAACTTCCTGCAACAATTGTATTTTCTCTATCCTTTTGTGTTCTAAAGTTTTCATCTATATATGGCTTAAGGGTGTTTACTATAAAGTCGGCATACTCTTTTCCTTCTCCACCTGCACCTTTTTCTATTCCCCTATTTAAAAGGTCGTCTATTTCTTCATTTCTCCATGGTGAATATTCATCTAGCCTTTTAAATCCTTCTTGATTATTATCTATTCCAACTACAATAAACCCATCAATTATGCCATCTTTTTGCATTCTATCAAGTGTTTCTTTAACTTCCCAAGAATGTCCTGAATATGATAGTGAGTTGTCAAATAGGTTTTGGCCATCATGCATATATATAACAGGATATCTCTTTTCAATATTTTCATAGTAATCAAGCGGAAGTAGTACTCTTATGTTTCGGTTTCTATTAAGTTCCTTCATGTATATTTCTTCAATTATTAGCCTCTCCATACATTCACCCCATTACTTTATCTTTAATACAATCTTTTCATATGGTTTAAGCTCTATTTTTCCATCTACCCTAACCATTTTATCTTTAAATATATCCTTATATTCTCCATTTATGTCTAAATCAAGTTCTTGTTTTTTATTAGACATATTAAATGCACATATTATTTCTTCATCTTCTGTATATCTATTGTACGCATATACATTTTCTGAAACAAATACTTTTTTATAGTCTCCTTCTTGTAGTGCCCTTGATGATTTTCTTATTCTAGACATATTTTTATAGAATTCAAATAGTTCTTTATCTATGTTATCAAAATCCATAGTAATTCTACAATGTGGATCATTTGCCCCCGATAGTCCTGCCTCATCACCATAGAACACCATTGGAACCCCCATTGATGTAAACATATAGAATACTGCTGATTTTAGTTTTTCTTTATCGTTGTCTGATTCATATAAAAATCTTGCTGTGTCGTGGCTATCTATTAGGTTTAGTAGATTGTGTCTTATGTCCCTTCTGTATCTTGCAAATAGGTTTTGAATAAATATGTCTAGCTCCTCTAATGTTGCTGTATTTTTTGCAAATACCTCAAGTGCAATATGCATAAATGGATAGTTCATTGTGGAGTCGTATTGGTCTCCCCTTAAGTAGCTCTCTGCTCCATCCCAAACCTCTCCTATTATTATTGCATCTTCCTTTGCTTTTTTAACTGTTTCTCTAAATTCTCTCCAGAATTTGTGGTCAATTTCATTTGCAACATCTAGTCTCCATCCATCTATATCAAATTCCTCTATCCAATACTTTGCAACCTCTAAAAGATATTTTTTAACTTCTTTATTTGTTGTATTTAGCTTTGGCATATTTCTTGAGTGGCCAAACATCTCGTAGCTTCCATCTTCTTTAAAGAAATACCAATCATAGTATTTTGATTTTTTGCCCTTCTTTATTGCGTCCTTAAATGCAAAAAATTCATCACTAGTATGGTTAAATACTGCGTCTAGTATAACCCTTATGCCTTTTTCATGGCACTTTTGTACAAACTCTCTAAATACACTCTTGTCCCCAAATGATTTATCTATGTTATGATAATCTATTGTGTCATATTTATGGCAGCTTGGTGATTCAAAAATAGGGGTTAGGTATATGGCATTTATGCCAAGCTCCTCAATATAATCAAGCTTGTTTATAATCCCTTTAATGTTTCCTCCAAACATTCTTTTGTTTGTTGGCTCATCAAACCATGCTTTATCTAACTCTTCTTTGTTAAATCTATCTACGAATATTTGATAGAATATTGATTGTCTCCACCAATCATGCGCCTTGTATAGGTCTCCTTTACATATATATGAAAATATAAAGTATCTGTTTCTATCCTCTGGCGGAGTTTTAAAGAATCTACCTTGTGCATAATATATAGTTTCCTCTTTATCTTCAAGCTTAAAGTAGTAGCAAATTCTATTAAACTCTGGTGATATTGCTACTTCATAATAGTCAAATAAATCATCTGTAAAAACCTTGTTCATAGGGATTTCAAACATTGTTACTATTCTTACTGGTTCATATCTGTCCCCATACATAAGTGTAACCTTTTCAATATCATCTTTCTTTGTTCTAAGCTTAATACATAGTGTTTTTTCATCAAGTGGATAAGCATAGGTGCTATCACTTTCATGGTAAATTGCTTGTTTTAACATACATATTCCCTCCAATTACTTAATCGTTTAAGTTAACTAATTTATAGGCAGATTAATCTGCCTTAATGATTGTATATTGTGTATTTTTGAAATCCCTATCAATGTATCTAAGTAAAAGGTCTGATATTAGTTTTGCCTTTTCCTTTATATTTATAGATATTTTATTTATATCATCTTTTAAAAGATACTCTTGGTCGTTTATACATATAACAGATATTTTTTTAGAATCTAAACACTTATTTAAAAGTATTCCAAGCTCCTCTGATACAACTATAAAGTGCTTATCTTTATTTTCTTTAACTATATTTTCTATCTTTTCAATTGAATCAACAAAGTATATGTTTTTGTCTTTGTAATCCTCTAATACCTTGTCCATCAAATCTCTACTATTAAACCTTGGTATTAAAATTACAGCATCATTTATGTCAACACCGCTATTTTCGGCTAACTTTTTTGCATATTCAATGTAGTCAACAACTACCTTGTGGAACAATATGTCGTCTAAGAATGTGTCTATTAATAGTATTGGTACTGTAAACTTTATTGATATGTTGTAAAATATACTTTTATCAACATTTACAACAAGTACACCCTCTAAATCCCTTTGCTTTATTATGTCTAAATTTGGTTCGTCTAAATCTATATTTGATGATAACACATGATATCCTTTATTCGCAAGATATTCTTCTATATTTTCAAGTAGTTTATAATAATGGTTTGTCATTATAGGTAGTTTATTTTGTTTGCTCTTTACAATCAAAACTCCCACAAGGCCAGATTTTCTCATAACAAGTGACCTTGCAGCAAGGTTTGGAACATAATTTAGCTTATTTGCAACCTGAATTATCTTATCCTTTGTTTCCTCGGAAATACTCTGTTTTGAATTTCCATTTAATACATAGGATACAGTTGCAACAGAAACCCCTACTTCCTTTGCTATATCCTTTAAAGTAACCTTTCTCATATATTCCCTCCATATAAAAATAAGACTTTCGAAAACAACTCATGTAATAACTTATATTATACTCCTAATAATAGAGCAAACAATTAAATATTTATTAACTTTTCTATATAAAAAACATCAAAGTATAAACACTTATTTTTAAATGTTATAAGCTACAAAACAATTATAAAGTGTACTTATATGAATATTAGAACCTCTTAGATTTTCTGCTTTAAAAATTCTGTAACTCTAAGCATTGATGCCTAAAGCAGCGTCGCCTCTTTAAAAGAGGCTGACGCAGGTAAGAATTTTTAAACAAAGAAAATCATAGAGGTTCTTATTGTTCATTACTTATTTGTATTTAATTTAACTGTAACTTCATTAGCTCTTTACTGCACCTGATGATAATCCTTCTACAACGTATTTTTGAGTTATAACAAATAGTATAACTATTGGAATAGC
>JAOAFH010000119.1 GCA_026416355.1 Clostridiales bacterium
ATATAGTTGCTGTAAACAAGGATGCAGATGCTCCAATTATGGCAGTTGCAGACCTTGCAATAGTTGGTGACCTTTATAAAGTTGTTCCTGAACTTATAAATGAAATCAAGGCATATAGAAAGTCTTGTGAAGTTATGTAGGCAGCTGACCACTTTGGCAGTTGACCTTAATATATAAAAGGGGTGGTTATATGGTAGGTAAATCAATTAATGAAATTACCATAGGAGAAAAGGCATCATTTGAAAAAACAATTTCTGAAACTGATATATATTTATTTGCTGGAATAACAGGAGATTTAAATCCTGCCCATATTGATCAACTTGAGGCAGAGAAGGGAATGTTTAAAGGGAGAATTGCCCATGGAATACTAGTATCTGGGTTAATTTCAACAGTTCTTGGTATGTATCTTCCAGGCCCTGGAACAATCTATTTAGGACAAGAACTAAAGTTTTTGGCACCTGTAAAAATTGGAGATACAATTAGAGCAGAGGCAGAAGTTATTGAAAAGATAGAAGACAAAAATAGAATTAAGCTAAGAACACAATGTATAAATCAAGATGGAAAGGTTGTTATAGATGGTATAGCAACAGTTATGCCACCTAAAAAATAAAAGAGGTTTTACCTCTTTTATTTTTATTTCAGAAAATATAAAATATAAATGTAATAAAAAGAAAAGGGTGGTAGGTTTGTTTAATTTAATTGTAGAAGATTTTGTTGATAAAACAGCAAGTTTTTTAAAAAAAGAAGATACATTAGATTATTTGTTGGATGTAGCCTTAGAAACAAGATATGATGTAATACCTGTAATTGGAGAAAACAACAGTTTATATGGTTATATTGATAAAACAAAAGTTAAAAGCCTAGTTAGGCTTGGCAAGACAGATATAAAACCATTTATTATTACAGACTTTAGCAATATAAATGTAGTTAATATAAATGATAAAATATCCGATTGTCTAAATAATTTATATCGCACAATAATAGTTGATAAAAATGAATATATAGGAATGATAAATTTAGATAAATTAAATAAAAGTCTTGATAAAATTCAAAATGAATATAATAAGGAATTTGATAATTCATCTGTTTTAAATACAATATTAGAAACTGTATATGATGGGATATTGGTTGTGGATGCAGAAGGATATATAAAATTTATAAGTAAAGCATATTGTAAATTCTTAGGGCTAAAAGAAGAAGAAGTAATAGGTAAACATGTAACTGATGTAATAGAAAATACAAGAATGCATATTGTGGCTAAAACAGGCATACCAGAATATGCACATGTTCAAAAGATAAATGGCAATTACATGGTTGCAACAAGAATCCCAATGTATAAAGATGGTAAAATAATTGGAGTGGTTGGAAAAGTTTTATTTAGAAATTTAGATGAACTTGAGGATTTACACGAAAAAATTAGAGGATTTGAAAATGAACTTAAGGAATATAAGATTGAGCTTAATAAATTAAATCAATCTAAATATAACTTTGAGGACATCAAGGGAATTAGTACAAAAATCAATGAGGTAAAAAAACTTGCTATGAAGGCGTCATTGACAGATTCGAATGTCCTTATAATGGCAGAAAGTGGTACTGGAAAGGAACTTTTTGCCCATGCAATTCATAAAAACAGCAAAAGATGTTATGCATCTTTTGTTAAAGTAAATTGTGCTGCAATACCACATGAACTTTTAGAGTCAGAACTATTTGGATACGAAGATGGTGCATTTACAGGGGCTAAAAAGGGTGGTAAGATTGGTAAGTTTGAACTTGCAGATGGTGGAACTATTTTTTTAGATGAAATAGGGGACATGCCACTTAATATGCAGGCAAAACTTCTTAGGGTTATTCAAGAAAGAGAAATTGAGAGGGTGGGTGGTACTACACCTAAAAAAATAAATGTAAGAATTATAGCAGCAACTAATAAAAATTTAGAAAAGCTAGTTGAAGAAGGTAAGTTTAGAGAAGACCTATATTACAGATTAAATGTAATAACAATAAATATTCCACCTCTTAGAGAAAGAAAAAAGGATATAATTGAGCTTGTAAACTTCTATTTAAAACAGTTGTCTGATAAATATAACAAAAGGGTTGATTCAATATCAAAAGATGCACTTAAAAAGCTAGTAGAATATAGTTGGCCAGGCAATGTTAGAGAGCTTATTAATGTTGTAGAGAGGGCAATTAATATAATTGAGGACGAAAATGTGCTTGATGTACAACATTTACCCATAAAGATATCAGGAATAAATAAAGTAACCTTTGTAAAGCCATTTGATGAAGCTATAAATGAAGTTGAAAAAAATATAATTATAGATGCATTAAAATATACAAAGGGAAATAAAAGCGAGGCTGCTAAGCTACTTAAAATGAGTAGATCTAATTTTTATGAGAAGTTACAAAAACATAATATAGGTGATAATTTTAAAAAGATTTATCTAAATAATTAATGTACAAAAAATAAAACAAAACATAGAAAAAACTGGTGATAATGTCCTGATTTTAGAACAATATCACCAGTTTTTTGTTTTTAGATGTACAAAATATAGTACATAATACATGTAAAAATTAATGAAAAACATAAAGGAGTTTAGTTTTTGGGTTGAGTGAGATGGCATGGAAATTGCTTAAATATTCACGACATTATAAATTTTCTAAACGAGGTGGAGGGGAGACTATGAAAAATAAGGTAATGACATCTTATGAAGCGGTGAAATTAATTAAAGACGGAGATGTGGTTGCAACAGGGGGGTTCGTTGGAAATGGACATCCTGAAGAGCTTACAATAGCACTTGAAAAGCGCTTTTTAGAAGATGGACAACCTAAGAATATTACTTTAGTTTATGCAGCAGGACAAGGCGATGGAAAGGAAAGAGGGCTAAATCATATCGCACATCAAGGATTAATTAAAAGGGTTATAGGAGGACACTGGGGACTTGCACCAAAGCTTCAAAAACTAGCAATTGAAAACAAAATAGAAGCCTATAATCTTCCTCAAGGTGTAATTAGCCATCTTTTCAGAGACATAGCAGCAGGAAAGCCAGGAACAATTACAAAGGTTGGACTTAAAACATTTGTTGATCCTAGAATTGAAGGTGGAAAAATTAATGAAGTCACAAAAGAAGATATTGTTGAGGTTATTAATATTAGTGACAGAGAGTATCTCTTCTACAAGGCATTCCCTATAAATGTTGCATTAATAAGAGCAACTTATGCTGATGAATTTGGAAATGCAACACTAGTAAAAGAAGCGGTAACTCTAGATTCTTTAGCAATGGCACTTGCAGCAAAGAATTCAGGTGGAAAAGTAATACTTCAAGTTGAAAAGGTAGTTAAGAATGGTTCCCTTGATCCAAAGCTTGTAAAGATACCTGGAATACTTGTTGATGCAATTGTAGTAGCTGAGCCACAAAATCACATGCAAACTTTCGCAGAACAATATAATCCAAGCTATACTGGAGAAATAAAAATTCCAGTTGGACAAATTCCAAAGATGCCACTTGATGAAAGAAAAATAATAGCAAGAAGAGCAGCTATGGAACTTATACCTCATGCAGTTACAAACCTAGGTATAGGAATGCCAGAGGGTGTTGCTATGGTTGCAAGTGAAGAGGGAATTGATGACATGGTTTTAACTGTTGAGGCAGGTGGAATAGGAGGAGTTCCAGCAGGAGGACTAAGCTTTGGAGCAACAATTAATCCAGATGCAATAGTAGATCAAGGAACACAATTTGATTTTTATGATGGTGGTGGACTTGATGTTGCATTCTTAGGACTTGCACAATGTGATGCTAAGGGTAATGTAAACGTAAGTAAATTTGGACCTAAGATTGCTGGATGTGGTGGATTTATAAATATAACTCAAAATGCTAAAAAGGTTGTTTACTGTGGTACATTTACTGCAGCAGGACTTGAAATTTCAGTTGATAATGGTAAATTAGTAATAGATAAAGAAGGAAAAGTTAAAAAGTTCCTTGAAAATGTTGAGCAAATTACATTTAGTGGTGACTATGCAAGGGAAAATGGACAAAAGGTTCTATATGTAACAGAAAGAGCAGTATTTGAACTAACTAAAGAGGGAATGGTTCTAAAGGAAATTGCTCCTGGGGTTGATTTAGAAAAGGATATATTAAACTTAATGGACTTTAGACCAATTATTGATGAAAACTTAAAGACAATGGATGAGAGAATATTCAAAGATGAAGTTATGGGATTAAAATTAAATTAAATATAAAGGGGGATAAACATGTTAGGAGTAATAGGTATTATATTATCATTAGCTCTACTTATGTATCTTGCATATAGGGGTATTACGGTTCTAGTTTTAGCACCACTATTAGCATTATTTGCAGCTTTGTTTACAGGTGGAACACCACTTATGGCAACTTATACAGAAGTATTTATGAAAAACTTAGCTAACTATGTAAAAATGTATTTTCCAGTATTCATGCTAGGAGCATTGTTTGGAAAGGTAATGGAGGATTCAGGTAGTGCAAAGGCAATTGCACACTATATAGCAAATAAGCTAGGTAAAGAAAAGGCTATAATGGCAGTTGTTTTATCATGTGCTATATTAACATATGGTGGAGTATCACTTTTCGTTGTTGCTTTTGCTGTTTATCCAGTAGCAGCACACCTATTTAAAGAAGCAGGTATTCCAAAGAGATTAATTCCAGGTGCTATTGCGCTAGGTTCATTTACATTTACAATGACAGCTCTTCCAGGAACACCACAAATACAAAATGCTATTCCAATGCCATTCTTTGGAACAAACGCTTATGCAGCTCCAATTTTAGGTATTGTAGCAGCTTTAATAATGGCTGGTCTTGGAATATGGTGGCTACAATCAAGAGCTAAAAAGGCTATGGCACAAGGTGAAGGATATGGTAATCATCCAAATGAATCATTTACACAAATAGATGAAAGTAAGCTACCAAGCTTCTTTGTAGCATTACTTCCAATAATTTTAGTTCTTGTTATAAACTTTGTATTATCAAAATACTACTTCCCAAAGATCAATGCAGAATATCTAACTCAAGATCCATATAAGACATCAATAAAGAGTGTTGCTGGTATTTGGAGTTTAATAATTGCTTTAGTTGTTGCTATAATACTAGCATTTGTAATCCATAGAAATAGAATTGAAAATGTATTAAAGACACTTAACAACGGTATATTTGGATCATTCCTACCAATATTAAATACAGCATCAGAGGTTGGATACGGTAATGTTATTGCTTCACTTGCATCATTTGTAATTATAAAGAATGCAATACTTGGAATTTCAGCAAACCCACTTATATCAGAAGCTATTTCAGTTAATATATTAGCAGGTATTACAGGTTCAGCATCTGGTGGTATGAGTATTGCACTTGGTGCATTAGGAAAGCAATACATGGAGATGGCAACACAAATGGGAATAAGTCCAGAAGCGCTTCACAGAATTGCAACTATTGCATGTGGTGGACTAGACTCACTTCCACACAATGGAGCAGTTATTACATTGCTTGGTATAACAGGAATGACACATAAGGAATCATATAAGGACATTGGTATGGTAAGTGTTGTTATTCCACTTATAGCATTAATAGTAGCACTTATTTTAGCAAGTATGGGAATAGTATAATAAAATTTAATCTAGATAATTAAACTTAAGGAGGCTGTCGTATTATCTCCAATAAATTTAGAGCCATTAACAATTATGAACTATCATGATTGTTTAATGGCTCTATTTTTTTCAAACTTTTAGTTTAATTCACATTATAAATGTGTGTTATAGCCAAATTATCATTTTATCATATCAATAATAGTTAAATATTTTTATTAATTTAATAGATGTTACTCTTAGATGTTTCAATATGGTGTTGTAAATTGTACAACAAAAAGGACAATGGTTTTTAATTGTAAAAAATTAAGTCCGAAAAAATGTACAACAGATTATTTCAACAGTAAGTTGTGTTCGAAAAATAAAACATTAGTTTTAATGTTGACAAGTATTTATAAATAGAATCAATAAACATCTAAGTTTAAATTGGCATGGAAATTGCTTTTATAGATTTAGATAAAATACGAAATGGAGGTTAATTTTATGAGATTAAATGGGAAGGTAGCTATTATAACTGGAGCAGCAAGAGGTATTGGAAAGGCAACAGCAGAAAAATTTTTAAAGGAAGGTGCTAGTGTAGTAATTTGTGACATAAGTCAGGAACAAGTTGATACAGCTGTTAATGAGTTAAAGTCAATAAGCGAAAATATAGCAGGTATAAAGGTTGATGTTACAAATAGAACAGAAGTTGATGAGATGGTTAAATTTACACTAGAAAAGTTTGGCAAGATAGACTGCCTTGTAAATAATGCTGGAATAACAGCAGATAATACACTACTTAAAATGAGTGAAGAAGAATGGGATAGAGTAATTAATATTAACTTAAAGGGTGTATTTAACTGTGGTCAAGCAGTGGCAAAGGTTATGTCAGACCAAGGAAGTGGAGTTATATTAAATGCAACTTCAGTTGTAGGTCTATATGGAAACTATGGACAAACAAACTATGCTGCAACAAAGTGGGGAGTAATAGGAATGACAAAGACATGGGCAAAGGAACTAGGAAAGAAGGGCATTAGAGTAAATGCAGTTGCACCAGGATTTATTTTAACTCCTATGACAGAAAAAATGCCAGAGAAAGTATTAGATATGATGAAGGATAAAGCTCCATTAAAGAGAATAGGAAAGCCAGAGGACATAGCAAATGCTTATGCTTTCTTAGCATCAGATGAAGCAAGCTTTATAACAGGAACAGTTTTAAGTGTAGATGGTGGTATAGTTCTTTAATTTTAAATGAGGGCAGTTTATCTGTCCTCTAAATATAAATAATGAGGAGGAATATTATGTCAGTATCAATAATTGGTCTTTATCATTCAAAGGTTGGCAAATTAGAAAATGAAACTATATATAGTTTATTAGTTGAAGCAGGTAGAAAAGCGATAGAAGATTCAGGACTAGAACCTAAGGATATAGATGCGATATATGTTGCAAATTATAGTGGTGGTGGATTTAATAAACAGGAACATATTGCACCATTTGCTGTTGAAATTCATCCTGATTTAAGATTTAAACCATGTACAAGGGTTGAAAATGCTTGTGCATCAGGTTCAACTGCAATAGAACAAGCAATGCTTGCAATAGAATCAGGAAAAATAAAAAATGCACTTGTAATAGGTGTTGAAAAGATGACATCACTTAAAACAGCTGGGGTTACTGAAGTTTTAGCAATGGCTTCATATTATCCAGAAGAAGGTGGAAAGGGATATTCATTCCCAGGATTATATGCTGAATATGCAAAGGGATATATGGAAAAGTACGGATACTCAAGAGAAGAACTCTGGGATATGCTTTCATATATAACAGTTAAAGCACACAAAAATGCTATGGCAAACCCACTTGCCCAAATGCATGTTGAATATGAAAGAGAATATGTAAGATCAATTCAAGATAAAAACCCTCTAATAGCAGACCCATTAAAACTTTCTGATTGCTCACTTGTATCAGATGGTGCTGCAGCAGTTGTTTTAACAACAACTGAAAGAGCAATGTCTATGAAGGATAAAGTAGTAGAAATAAAATCTCTTGCACATACTTCAGACTATCTATCAATAGTTGAAGGCAAGAGACCAAACTACAAGCTTGAGGCTGCAAAGGAAGCAATTAAAAGGGCATTAAAGGATGCTGATATGACAATAAATGATATAAATGTAGCTGAAGTTCATGACTGCTTTACAATAACAGAACTATTAATCTATGAAGCAATGGGACTTGCAGAAGAAGGAAAGGGATTTGAAGCAATAAAAAAAGGAGATGTTTATGTTGGAGGAAGACTTCCTGTTAATCCATCAGGAGGACTTAAGGCTAAGGGACATCCAGTTGGTGCAACAGGCGTTTCAATGCATGTATTAATTGCAAAACAACTTTTAGGAGAAGCAATTGGTCTTCAAGTAGAAAATGCAAAGGCAGGACTTACATTAAACATTGGTGGAAGTGGAGCAACAAACATTGCATCTGTATTAGTTAGAGTAAAATAACAAAAAAACACCCAGATGAAATGTGGACAGAAATTTATTCTGAAAACACATACATCTGGGTGTTATTTTATTTAATGCTGATATTTAGGTAGCATTTTTTTTATTTTAGAAATATAATAGTTATAATTAGGGGTGATAATATGGAGATTTTGAGGGATTTTAAATTTAAACTTGATAAGCAGCATGTTTTAAATGTGGTTGCAACCTATCTTCCCATAGGAGATAGGGAGGATAGAGGAAGAATATATGATAATCTAATTGAAGTGCTAAAAGATAGTACAAATCCTATTGGCTTTTTCAAGATAGATGAAAAGATAGAAGAGTATAATTT
>JAOAFH010000125.1 GCA_026416355.1 Clostridiales bacterium
CAAAATACAACTAATACCCAAACACAGGTAGAACAGAAAAATATAGTTGAAATTAAAATATCAGCAGCAGGGGATTGTACACTTGGAAGTGACTCAAAATATGGATACTACAATTCGTTTATGGATGAATTTTATAAGCAAAAAAAGGACTATTCTTATTTCTTTAAAAATGTAAAAGATGTATTCGCTAATGATGATTTAACAATTGTTAATTTTGAAGGAACTCTAACCAATGCCACAAAACCAGCGGTAAAAACATTTACATTTAAAGGCCTACCTGAGTTTACAAACATATTAAAAGCAGGTAGCATAGAAGCTGTTAACCTTGCAAATAATCATACATACGATTATTTAAACCAAGGTTATAAAGACACCGTAAATTATCTAGGTAAGAGTGGAATACAGTATTTTGGAAGAGATATAAGAAGAATTACTGAGGTAAAGGGTATAAAGATTGGACTATTAGGATATGAAGGATGGAGTAATACAAAGGCACTTAAGAATAAAATAAAAAATGATATAAAATATTTAAAATCTAAAGGCGCAAAGCTTGTTATTGTTAGTTTTCACTGGGGACAAGAGGGTAAAAATTATGCAAATGCCACTCAAAAAAGCCTAGCAAGACATACAATAGATTGTGGTGCAGATCTAGTATTAGGCCATCACCCACATGTAGTTCAAGGTATAGAAAATTACAAAGGCAAAAAGATAATCTATAGTTTTGGTAACTTCTGCTTTGGGGGAAATAAAAACCCAAAGGACAAAGATACATTCATATATCAACAAACATTTAAGTTTGAAAATGGGAAGTTAATTGATAATAAATCATACAATATAATACCTGCATCTATGTCATCTGTATCATACAGAAATAACTATCAACCTACTCTTCTTAAGGGAAAGGATGCAGAGAGAGTACTAAATAGAATTAAAGCGTATAGTAAATAAGGTGCCAAATGGCACCTTTATTATGCAAATATTTTCTTCTCCTGTTCTAATATATATTGATTAGTATATAGTCTATAATAATATCCTCTCTTTTTCATAAGCTCTCTATGGCTTCCATCCTCAATTATCTTTCCATTTTTAATTACAAGTATTCTATCTGCAGATTTTATTGTAGATAGCCTATGTGCAATTATAAAACTTGTTCTTCCCTTTAAAACCTTTGCTATTGCCTGTTGAATTAGATGTTCTGTTTCGGTATCCACAGAAGATGTTGCCTCGTCTAAAACAAATATTCTTGGATTAGCAACTATAGCCCTTGCAATTGATATAAGCTGTCTTTGCCCAACAGATAGCTTTGAGCCACCTTCTCCAACCTCTGTATCATACCCCTTATCAAGTGACATTATAAAATCATGTGCATTGGCGAGTTTTGCAGCCTCAACTATTTCTTCAAAGCTTGCATCTAAATTACCATATTGTATATTTTCTTTAATTGTGCCGCTAAATAAATGAGGTGTTTGAAGTACATATCCTAGGCTAGAGTGTAGCTTAGATAAAGGAATAGACTTATAGTCCATACCATCTATATAAATTGTTCCCCTTGTTGGTTCATAAAATCTGCATATTAGATTAACAATAGTACTTTTACCTGAGCCTGTTTCTCCAACAAGAGCAATGCTTTGACCATTCTTTACCTTTAAATTAAAATTTTCTAGAACCTCTTCACCACCTTCGTAGGAGAAGGATACATCTTCAAACTCAATATCACCCTTTATATCTTTAATTTGGCTAAGCCCACCAAAGTCTTTTATTTCAACTTCTGTATCAATTAATGATATAACCCTCTCAGCTGCCGTTTGAGCAGATATAAACTCAGCCATAACCCTTGCAAGTTCTCTAACGGGTTCAAAAAACTGTATTGAATAAGAAATAAAAGCAGCTAAAGTTCCAAAACTTATTGTGTTTAAAATGACGCTTTTTCCTCCAAAGTTTAATGCAAGGGCAGTACCAATACTACCTAATGTCATAACAAGAGGCATATATATTGATGAAAGTATTGCAGCTCTAACAGATGATGAAAACATTTTTGAAGTAAGACCTTTAAACTCATCAATATTTTTCTCCTCAATATTTAATATTTTAGATGTCTTAGCCCCCATTATTCCTTCGTTAAATGCACCTGTTATCTGTGAATTTATTTTTCTAACCCTTCTGTATTCCAATAGAATTTTTCTTTGAAAATAGTTGCTTAAAATAACAAGTACAGGAACAACACTTAATGTTATTAAAGCCAACTTTACATTTAATATAAGCATATAAACTAAAATTGAAGTCATAATGGCAAATCCCCAAATAAAATCAACAATCCCCCAAGCTAAAACATCACCAATTCTCGAAACATCTGATGTTAGCCTTGCCATTATCCATCCAACAGGTGTTTTGTCATAATATGAAAATGAAAGCTTTTGAAGTTTATTAAATGCAGTCTTTCTAATATCATAACAAAGTCCCATGTTTATTTTTCCAGCTAGATATATTAAGGCCCAAACATTTGAAACTTGAAGAACAATCAAACAAATATATATAAAAATAAATTTGCTAAAACCATTAAGGGATTTTTTATTAACAAAATTATCTATGGCAAGCTTGTTTAAAAAGGGGAATGTTGCATCAATTATCCCAACCCCTATCATAACAACAATCAAAAGAAGAACAGAAAATCTATATTGTTTTAAAAAATCCAAAAGCCTTTTCCAAAGATTTAGGTCAAAGTTCTTTTTAAACTCCTGTTCCTTAATCTCCATAAAATCACCACCTTATTCCTCATCGAGTTCCGATTGAATATCCCAAAGTCTTTTATAAAATCCACCACTAGAGATCAATTCATCATGGCTTCCCATTTCAACAATTCTTCCCTTATCTAAAACAACTATCTTATCTGCCTCATGTGCAGTTGTTAGTCTGTGGGTAATAATTATCGTTGTTGTATCCTTGCTTCTTTCTTTAAGTGCCATTCTAATATTTTGTTCTGTTTCTGTGTCAACAGCACTTAAAGAATCATCAAAAATCAATACCTTATAGTCTCTAGTAATACATCTTGCAATTGCCAATCTTTGCTTTTGTCCACCTGATAAATTAACTCCCTTTTCCCCAAGCTGTGTTTCGTATTGTTTTTCAAATCCTAAAATAGTGTCATGGATGTTGGCAATTTTAGTTGCTTCATTAATCTTTTCATCATCAACATTTTCATCAACAATAGCAATGTTTTCTTTTATTGTTTTTGAAAATAAAAAGCAATCCTGTGGTACAAGCCCAATATTTTGTCTTAAATGATTTTTGCTAATTGATTTTAGTTCAACACCATCTATCTTTATTGAGCCTAAGTTGTAGTCATATAGTCCTAAAAGTAGATAAGCTAATGTTGATTTACCAGAACCAGTTGGCCCAATTATAGCAACAGTTTCTCCTTTGTTTATTTTAAACGAAACATTTTTTAATACTTTCTTATCATCCTTATAGTTAAATGACAGATTATCAAACTCAATAGTTCCATCTATATTAGGTTTTATACCGCTATCCCTATCCTCAAGTGGAGTATTTAAAATCTCATTAATACGAGACACAGAAACAAAGCTTTTTCCCATATCAGATAGAATTCTACCAAGCTGTCTTATAGGCCAAAGAAGCATACCAATATAGCTAATGAATACAACAAGGGTTCCAAGGGTTATGTCTCCCTTTGATGCTAAGTATACTCCATATATAACAACTAAAAATGTTTGAATCATACACATAGCATCGGAGCTTGACCAAAAGAATGCAAATGTGTTCATAAGTTTTAAAAGATGATCCCTATATGTTTTATTTTTCTCTTCGAATTTATCTTTTTCAAATTCTTCTCTATTAAATGCCTTTACAACTCTAATACCAGTTAGATTTTCCTGTAAAACAGCAGAAAGCTCTCCCTCTGCCTCATCACAAAGTTGGAACTGCCTTCTGACCCTTTTGAAAAAAACATAGGATGCAGCAAAAATAATGGGTATTAGAGAAATAGAAACCAATGCATATTTAGCATTTAAATAAAACATAATTGATAGAATAAATAAAACCATAAAAACAGTTCTGCCTATTTCAACAAACTGAACAGCTAAAAAGCTTTTTATAGTTTCAACATCTGAAGTACATCTTTGAATTAAATCTCCTGTTTTAGCTTCGATATGGAAGTTATAGTGTACATTTTGTAGATGCCTATATAGGCTATCACGAATATTTTTAGCAGTAGATTCTGCAGACTCGCTTGCCCATTTTCCTTTAATATACATAAATAATCCATTTAAAGCAGTAACAACAACAATTAATAGTGCAACTATATAAAGGTTTTGCCTTAAATAATCCCTGCCACCTACATAATCAAAAGCATATAAAAGATATTTATTGTCTATAGCTTTATTTCCTAAAATAGAGTCTATGCTTGTTTTAATTATAATTGGAATTGCAACAGACAAAAGTGAAGATAAAATAATTGCTAAACTTGCTCCAATATATTTAAGCCTATATCCCCTCATAAATTTAAAAAACATAAAATCACCTCCAAAACGCATAAAAAAGGCCATAGGTACGTATAACCTATGGCCGTAAATTTACAGACAGAAAATATGCTAATGACTAAAAGGTGCAGGTTGTACCAAAATAAATAGTTTATTAAGCTTACTGTTTGAAAAATATCTGTTTACTAACATCTGTACAACCTCCCTTCTTTTTAGAAAGTTATATTTTAGTGGCAGCCACCAAAATATAACTTATCCATATATTTACATGATTAAATATAACATAATCTTAAAAATAAATCAAGAAAATTTAGAAAAATAATCAAAAATTTTTTATTAAAAAGTTAACTTAAAATGGTATGGGATAATAAAAGAAATAAAAATAAGGAAAAATAAATAAAAATGTTTTAGGAAGGTGATAAAAATGAATAGGTTAGCAAATGAAAAATCACCATATCTACTTCAACATGCCAATAATCCTGTTGATTGGTATCCTTGGGGAGATGAAGCCTTTGAGGCTTCTATAAAAAATGATAAGCCAATATTTTTAAGCATAGGATATAGTACATGTCACTGGTGTCATGTTATGGAAAAGGAGAGTTTTGAAGATACAGAGGTTGCAAAGCTTTTAAATGATACATTTGTATGTATAAAGGTAGATAGGGAAGAAAGGCCAGATATAGATAGCATATATATGATGTATTGCCAAATGATGACGGGGCATGGTGGATGGCCACTTACAATAATTATGACTCCAGATAAAAAGCCATTCTTTTCAGCAACATATATTCCAAAGGAAACAATGTACAATAGAATAGGAATGAAGGATTTAATAAAAAGAATAGATGATCTTTGGAAAAATGATAGAGAAAAACTTATTAATTCATCAGAAAAATTATATAGTGAGATTGCAAAACTAAACAAAGAAAATAAAAGCGGAAAAATTACAAAGGATGATGTTTTAGAAGGGGTTATAGAATTTGAACATGCATTTGATAAAGTACATGGTGGATTTTCCAAAAGGCCAAAGTTCCCTGTGCCACATAATCTACTTTATCTTATGAATGTGTATGTAGAAAACAAAGATGAAGATATAAAGGAGATGGTAACAAAAACTCTAGATGAAATGATGAAGGGAGGAATATTTGATCATGTAGGATATGGATTCCATAGATATTCTACTGATAGGGAATGGAAGCTTCCTCACTTTGAAAAAATGCTATATGACCAGGCACTGATTAGCCTTGCATATGTAGAAGCCTTTAGAATTTTTAAAAACGAAAAATATAAAGAGGTGGCAGAGAAAATTTTTGAGTATGTGGATAGGGACCTAAAATCAGAAAAAGGGGCATTCTTCTCGGCAGAGGATGCAGATAGCGAAGGAGTAGAGGGTAAGTTTTATACCTTTACATACGATGAGCTAAAAAATATTTTATCACATGAAGAGTTTGAAATTGTAAAAAAATTATATAACATAAAAGAAGAAGGAAACTTTGAAGAAGAGGCAACAGGTGAAAAAACAGGACAAAATGTACTCTATAAACTAAATGAACATCCTGAGCTAAAAGAAGGAATTGAAAAAATAAGACAAAAGATATTTGAATTTAGATCAAAGAGAATAAGGCCACTTAGGGATGAAAAAATTCTAACCGATTGGAACGGGCTAATGATTGCATCTCTTTCAAGAAGTGGATTTATATTAAACAATAAAAAATACATAGACATGGCAACAAAAGCAGCTGACTTTATATTAAGCATTTCAAGTGATGGATTAAAACATAGATATAAAGATGGAGAATATTCAATTGACCCTATTTTAGATGACTATGCCTTCTTTACATGGGGACTTGTGGAACTTTATTTTACAAACCATAATAAGAAATATCTAAAATCAGCAGTTGAACTTACCGATACAATGATAAAAGAATACTACGATAACAAAAATGGAGCATTTTATTTAACAAAAAATACAGATGAGTTAATATTAAGAACAAAAGAGATTTATGATGGTGCTATTCCATCAGGTAATTCAGTAGCAGCTTATGTTTTATATTTGCTTTATAGAATAACAGGAGAAAATAAGTATCTAGAATATTCAACAGGTACACTAAATTGTTTTGCAAGGGAAATAAAATCGATAAAATCTGCCCATAGCTTTGCACTACTAACACAAGATTTAGTTTTATCAGAACCAATAGATGTTGTAATAGCATCAAATAACACTAATGAAACAGATAAATTTATAGAGAGAATTAGAAACAAATATATAAAAAATCTAGTTTTAATAGTTAAAGAAGATTATGAAGTGGATGATTTAATTCCTCATATAAGGGATATACAAATAAAAGATGAGGCTCTAGCCTATGTCTGCAAAAACTTTGTATGTGGAATGCCACTTAGTTTAAATGAATTTTATAAAATATAGATTTAATTTATGCAAAATTATACTATAATATTTATATGACAAATTTTATATAAGGGGGAGAATCAGTGCGATTAACAAAACATGAAATTGATATAATAAAATCTACAATATATGAAATGGATAAAGATTGTAAAATATATCTATTTGGTTCTAGAGTTGATGATACTAAAAAAGGTGGAGATATTGACTTGTTAGTCATTTCGTCTATATTAACCATAGATGATGCAAAAAAGATTAAATATAGATTATGGGACCATTTAGGAGAGCAAAAAATAGATATATTAATTGAAAAAGATATGTCCCATCCGTTTACTAGAATCGCACTAAAGGAGGCGGTACTACTATGACGCAAGATGAAAGGGAACTATTAAGGCTAGAACTAAACTTACTTAAAGATGCTAATAAAACATTAATATACTCTTATGATGCATGTTCAAAAGTTGGAATAAAAGAAAATTATACATATGAAGAACTAGATAAATTTGAAGCATTAACTAGTAGATTTGCAAGGGTAAGTGACATATTAATACAAAAAATATTTAGACTTATAGACATAATAGAATTGGAATTACCTGGTACAGTTATAGATAGAATAAATAGAATGGAAAAGAGAGGAGTATTGGATGCCGATAAATTTAAAGAAATAAGAAGACTGCGTAACGAAATTGCACACGGATACATTCCAACTGCAATAGAAAATATATTTAAAGATGTGCTTAGATTAACTCCATATGTATTAGAATGTGTAAATAACATATTACAAAAATATGATAAATAAAAAAATGTCGCACTACAAAATTGTGCGACATTTTTTTATACCACTGGATCAAAAGTATATGCTTTTCTAATAGGCCTTTTTACATCCCAATTGCATTTTAGTCCCTTTGGGAATGTAACAAGCATTCCTTCATTTATAGTAACATTTTCAATAGGAGTTTTAACAATTACTTCTCCTTCAAAGATGTAGCATGTTTCGGTTTCATCATATTCCCAATCGAATTTAGAAACTTCACATCCCCATCTTCCCCAAGAGTCAACGCCAAGCTTCTTAGCTTCTTCTAAACTAAGCTTTTTAATCTTAATCTTTTCCATATTTAAACCTCCCTTCCAAACAAATTATACCACAAACTCAACTTCATGCATACTCAAACAGGGGGACAGTTACTTATTTATTGCATAACAAATCAATTTTAAATATATTGGTACATACGTACAACTAATAATTCCAATAATTGTGGAAACACACTTAAATGCACTAAGGTTTTTTGCATTGAATATCAATAAAGTTCTTTGATATCTAATGTTTATTTGTGGATTGTAGTTTACTTGGCCCAAAATTGAGGGGGGAGCACATTAAATCTCGAGTGAGTTGTAGAAGCAGCTGACGTTTCATTTACTTATAATTTAATAGTTATTTAACGTGTATATTTATCTATGGAACTAAAATTTATTTTACTAGTAATTGTTAACAACCACATGAATGTTGATTAACTAATGTAAGTAAAGGTAATAAACCGTACCTCATTTTTACATTTATTTAAAGCATTTATGTTTACAAGCAAATGAAGATTAAATTACCCCAAATTGGTATGTAATACACAAATGTTAACTAACATAAATAAGTTAAAATAAGTAACTGTCCCCCTTTGTTACATCAAAACTTTTGGACAATAAATGAAAGTCACTTATCAATAGATAGAAAAACAAGTAACTGTCCCTGTCGTTACCCTTGTTAATCTAAAACTCGAGACAATATTATGAATTACCCTTTAATTAATAAATACAAAAATAAGTAACTGTCCCTCTTTTAAACAGGGATAAAAAAATAATCTTATGAATAAATATTTTGGAATAATGTGTTGAAAAAATATCAAAAAACTACTTCAAATTTCAACAAACTTCAAATACATAAGATGTTAGAATAAAAAAGAAATCAGCTTAAGGGGGATTTTTATGCGAGAGGTTGTTGAAATAGCTAGCTGTAAAACAATTCTAGACGACAACAGAGGGTATGTTTATAGGTACTTTTTAGTAAAAAATTGCAAAAATATACATGTTGATAAAAATGAATTTAGTGTTAAAAGTTATGGCATTGAGGCTGTGCGTGAAGAGATTTTAAATGGCAAAATAATAAGCATAGAAAGGGAAGTAATAAACCATATAAGCCCTGACAGGATGAAGGTTGTTGAGCTTATATTTATGTTACAAGATAATGAAGTATCTCCACTTCATTTATATGAGGTAGTTGGAAATTATATGGATGAATGGGTTTATGATTTCGACAGGGAAATAAGCAAGGCAGTTACACAACTTGTTTTTATGTAAAAATAGGTATACAATGTTGGTAAACTATCCTAATTAAATAAAGTGGCATTTGGGTAATAATTTAAAATAAAAAAGCAAATAAAGCTTATTTTAAAAAATACATTACCCAAGTCACTTGTTTTAGGATAGTAAACTAAAATCTAAAGGAATGAGTTACATGATTATTGGAATTGGAACGGATATTATTGAAATTAATAGAATTGAAAAAGCAATAAATAGGGGTTTGTTTTTAGATAGAGTTTTTACTGAACTAGAAAGGGAATATTTGGACAAAAAAAGGGTTGAAAGTGCTGCAGGGTATTTTGCTGCAAAGGAAGCAGTATCAAAGGCACTTGGTACGGGTATAAAGGGTTTTACATTTAAAGATATAGAAATACAAAAGAATAATGGAGCACCTTTTGTTGTGCTCTATGGGGGAGCAAAGGAAACGGCCGATAAATTAGGGATTAAAAAAATACATCTTTCTATTTCTCACTCAAAGGAATACGCAACAGCAGTTGCAGTAGCGGAGGGATAATATGTTCGTAGCAAAGGCTCAAAATATGCGAAACATCGACAAAAGAGCAATAGAAGAATATAAAATTCCAGGAATAGTATTAATGGAGAATGCTGCTTGGGCAGTTTATCAAAGGGTAGTTAAAAAATCACCAAAAAAAGTCACTGTTGTATGTGGCATAGGTAACAATGGTGGAGACGGATTTGCACTGACAAGACTTTTATATATAAATGGGTTTGATGTATCTATTTATCTATTTGGGGAAATAGATAAAATAAAAGGGGATGCAAAAATTAATTATGAAATACTACTTAATATGGGGATTAGTATAAAGGCTGATTTAGAAGAACTTATAAACGACATTAAGTGTAGCGATATAACTGTAGATGCAATATTTGGAACGGGTTTAGATAGACAAGTTGAAGGGATATATAAAGAGGTCATAGACAATATTAATACATATTCAAGATACACAATTTCAATAGACATACCCTCAGGAATTTGCGCAGA
>JAOAFH010000126.1 GCA_026416355.1 Clostridiales bacterium
GTGCTCCCCTTCTCATTCTTGCACACATATAGCATGGATAATCCTTTGCTATCCTATCTGCCACTTCAAAAATACCTGATTCAAATATCTTTATTGGTATGTTTAGGTAATTACAGTTGTCTATAAGTAGAGCCTTAATACTTTCATGATATCCAGGATCCATTGCAATAAACTCAAGTTCAAAATTTATCTTACCATGCCTTTTTAGTTCTTGAAAAAGCTTTGCCATAAGCATGCTATCTTTTCCACCTGATACTGCAACAGCAACCTTATCCCCATCCTCAACAAGTTTATATTCATCAATTGCCTTAACAAATTTTGTCCATATTTTATTTCTATATGTTTTGATTATGCTTCTTTCTATATTCTTTAAAGGCTTTCTTTCACTAAATGGAACTAAAATTGGGCATCCTGTTCCTGCTAGCTTGTTTTCACTCATACTACTCTCTCCTTCAATTAGTTTGCAGGATATATTATAATACAAAATCATATTTAAATACAGTTATTTGTTTTTGATTTTTTTTAAAAAAACTATTGCAAAAAATAAAATTATAAACTATAATAAGTTTGTGAAATAAATAACAATAACAGCTATAAAAAGTGCACTTTTAGTGCACGAAATATTTGCTTTTGTTTGTTAATATTTTAACTATATAATATTACCAACCTTCTTAATTAACCTTTGACATTTCAATTTATGTTATTATTTTAACAAGAGAGGTGTTTTTTATGCCAGTATCAAACAGAGAGGAACTACTTCAAAAAATCTCTGAAATCAGAGAGGCTCAAAAGAAATTCTCAACTTACACTCAAGAACAAGTTGACGAGATATTCAGACAAGCTGCTATGGCTGCAAATAATGCAAGAATTTACCTTGCAAAGATGGCTGTTGAAGAAACAGGCATGGGAATAGTTGAAGACAAAGTTATTAAAAATCACTTTGCTTCAGAATACATCTACAACAAGTATAAAGACGAAAAGACTTGTGGAGTTATAGAAAAAGATGAGACAATGGGTCTTGTAAAAATTGCTGAACCAATTGGTGTTGTTGCTGCAATAGTTCCAACAACAAACCCAACATCTACAGCAATATTTAAGGCACTACTTGCACTAAAAACAAGAAACGGTATTATATTCTCACCTCACCCACGTGCAAAAAAATCAACTATAGAAGCTGCAAAAATAATATTAGATGCAGCAGTTAAAGCAGGAGCTCCAAAGAATATCATTGGATGGATAGACGAACCATCTGTTGAACTTTCACAGCTTGTTATGGCTGAATCAGATTTAATACTTGCAACAGGTGGACCTGGAATGGTTAAAGCTGCTTATTCATCAGGAAAACCTGCAATAGGAGTTGGTGCTGGAAATACTCCTGCTATTATAGATGAAACAGCTCATGTTAAGATGGCTGTTAACTCAATACTTCTTTCAAAGAGCTTTGATAATGGTGTTATATGTGCATCAGAACAATCAGTAATAGTTCTAGATGATGTATATGAAGAAGTTAAAAACGAATTTGTTGAAAGAGGAGCATATCTACTAAAGGGAGAAGAAATCGACAAGGTTAGAAAGATTCTTCTTGTAAATGGCTCAATTAACCCAAATATAGTTGGTCAAAGCCCACAAAAGATTGGAGAAATGGCTGGAATAAATGTTCCTCAAAATGCAAAGATAATCTTAGCTGAAGTTGAATCAGTTAATATAGATGAACCATTCTCATACGAAAAGCTTTCACCAGTTCTTGCTATGTATAGAGCATCATCATTTGATGAAGCACTAGATAAAGCTGTTACACTTGTAAAGCACGGTGGATTTGGACATACTTCTGTTTTATACACAGATACAATAAAGTGTAAAGATAGAGTTGAAAAATTTAGCCAAGCTATGAAAACTGGTAGAACAATTATAAACATGCCTTCATCACAAGGTGCAATTGGAGATATATATAACTTTAAACTTGCTCCATCTCTAACTTTAGGCTGCGGTTCATGGGGTGGAAACTCTGTTTCAGAAAACGTTGGAGTTAAGCACCTTCTAAACATAAAGAACGTGGCTGAAAGGAGAGAAAATATGCTTTGGTTTAGAGTACCAGAAAAGATATACTTCAAATACGGTTGCCTTCCTGTAGCTCTACAAGAACTACGTGATATGGGCAAAAAAAGAGCATTTATAGTAACAGACAAGGTTCTATTTGAGCTTGGATATGCTGAAAAGGTTACAAGCGTACTAGAATCATGCGGAATAGAAACAAGCATATTCTTTGAGGTTGAACCAGACCCAACACTTGCATGCGCAAGACGTGGTGCAGATTTAATGAAATCATTTAACCCAGATGTAATAATTGCACTAGGTGGTGGTTCACCTATGGATGCTGCAAAAATCATGTGGGTAATGTATGAACATCCAGAAGTTAGATTTGAAGATTTAGCAATGAGATTTATGGATATAAGAAAGAGAGTTTATAGATTCCCTGAACTAGGAAAGAAGACTATGATGGTTGCTATCCCAACATCAGCTGGTACAGGTTCAGAAGTAACTCCTTTTGCTGTTATAACTGATGAAAAGACTGGAATCAAATACCCTCTTGCTGATTATGAATTAACTCCTGATATGGCAATTGTTGATACAGAACTTATGATGAACATGCCAAAGGGACTAACAGCTGCATCAGGAATAGACGCACTAACACATGCAATCGAAGCTTATGTATCAGTTTTAGCTTCTGAATATACAAACGGACTTGCTCTTGAAGCAATTAGATTGATATTTAAGTATTTACCACTTGCATATAGTGAAGGCCCAACAAACCAAAAGGCAAGAGAAAAGATGGCTCATGCCTCAACAATAGCAGGTATGGCATTTGCAAATGCATTCCTTGGTGTATGTCACTCAATGGCACATAAACTTGGAGCAATGCATCATATTCCACACGGTATAGCAAATGCATTATTAATAAATGAAGTAATTAGATTTAATGCTGTAGATAATCCAAGAAAGCAAACTGCATTCCCACAATATAAGTATCCAAATGCTAAGTGGAGATATGCAAGAATAGCTGATTACCTAGGACTTGGTGGAAATACAGATGAAGAAAAGGTAGAGCTATTAATTAATGCAATTGATGAGCTTAAGGAAAAGCTAAACATTCCAAAAACAATAAAAGAAGCTGGAGTTTCAGAAAAGAAGTTCTATGCAACACTTGATGAAATGGCTGAACAAGCATTTGATGATCAATGTACAGGAGCTAATCCTAGATATCCTTTAATAAGCGAAATTAAGGAAATGTATATAAACGCTTTTGAAGGAAGATAATATTGCTACCAACTAAATATTAATTGACATAGCTTAGGGGAAGTGAGTTTACTCATTTCCCCTACCCCTTTTTTGTTTATTTAAATAAGCTTGTCTTTATAGGGACGGTTACTTA
>JAOAFH010000128.1 GCA_026416355.1 Clostridiales bacterium
ATACTACAATATGAAGTTGATTATGATATATTAGCACTTGAAAAAAAGATAGGTTTAGTTAATGCCCTAAAAGCTTTTAAGGCAAATGAAAATGCTGTTTACGAAATAGAATGGATAGTAAACACGCTAAGAGACAAATGCGATTTTACTAGAAGAGATAGCCTATATTTTACACAGGATGCTAGCAAAATTCATAAATTTAAAGATGAATATAAATTAAGACGAGCAATTGATTTAGATATTGAATTCATCGATAAAAATTCTGCTAAAGATAAATTCTCATTTAATGTAGAAGCAGGTATCTATTCTAAATGTGGTGGTGGCGAAATAGATCCATATAAATTTACACATGAATTAATTAAAGATAGTCAACAAAAACGTGGTCTTATTGTGTATGAAAACACCCCAGCATTAAAATATCAAAACAAAAATAATAAAGTAATAATATATACAAACAAGAATAAAAAGATAACAGCTCAAAATGTTGTAGTTGCAACTGGATATCAAGCTAGCAAACTTATAAATGATAATATAGTTAATTTAAATACAAGCTACACTATTACCACAAAACCTGTTGAACACTTCGATGGTTGGTATAAAAGATGTATAATACGAAATGATTGCACACCTTATAACTACCTTAGAACAACAAAGGATAACAGAATTATTATAGGTGGAGAAGATGTTCCTATGTGCAATCCTCCAAAGGCTATAGCACAAGATAAATACACTAGACTCGAAAACAAATTAAAGGAACTCTTCCCAAATATACAATTTGAAGTTGAATATAGATTCAATGGCTTATTTGGAGATACAAAGGATGGTCTTCCATACATAGGTAAGCATCCAAAATTTAAAAACTTCTATTTCGCTTTAGGCTATGGTTCAAATGGAATTCTATATTCAATCATTGCAGGGCAAGCTATACGTGATATTCTTGCATATGGTAAAACTCACCTTGATATGCATCTTTACAGTTTTAATAGATAAATTAAAAGGGATTATCACACATGATTATTTATTAAAATTAACATGAATGAGTAGACAAAGTAAGAACCATTGAACAATTAAAGAAGTATATAGATATAAACAGTAGAACCTCTTAGATTTTCGACTTTAAAAATTCTGTAATTCGGCACACGGATGTGCCGAGCCGAGTCGCCTCCATGGACGGTGGCTGGCGAGGGTAAGAATTTTTAAACAAAGAAAATCTTAGAGGTTCTTTGTGAAATATAATCATACTTCGTAATTGTTAATGGCTCCTATCTTTAAACGTAAGTGCGACAGCCCCTTTTATCCCTTCATTACCTTGGCTGTTGCAACAATGTTTGCACCCGTTCCAAGGACATTTTCAATGATTATATCACCTATATTAACAGGTGCTAAAGCCTTTATCTTATTTATTTCCTTCATTATTTCAAAAATTTTATCCTTTGGTACCTCTTTATCAGTTTTCACTGAAACAAGTGGTCTATCTCCACCTTCAACCCTTACAGTTGATGTTATAACTCTTTTAGGATTTGTTACTTCATTTTTAGCATACTCTTCTCCTCGTTTGCACTTGTTACCTGTTACTTTTATTGTTTCATTTACTTCAACCTCAAGCTGGCATCCTAAGGGGCAGCTTATACATGTCATTTTCTTAATCATTTTGCCACCTCCTCTAAGCTAAATACTAACTCATTTCCATCTACTTTTTCTAAAACTTCCTTTGATAATTTAACATTTTCCATTTCCCCAGGCGAAACATGATTTTTTCTTGATTTGTATATAATGTTTTCTCCATCTTTTACAATTAAGTTAACATTATGATATACATCACTAACCCTCATATAAAAGTTTACACTTCCTTTTACATTTTGAGGACATATACTATTTGGAACAACATATCTAATGCCATTAACCCCCATAGTATTAAATCTTTTTCCATCCTTTTTATATTGTCCTTTTATATACATTGCTGCACCGTATCCCGCTAAATAGCTTTCCTCTGTAACAAAATCCACCAAATCATGAACATGTACAACATTGCCACAGGCAAATATTCCATCTATACTTGTTTCCATTAGCTCATTTACATAAGCACCTGATGTTACAGGATTTATCTTTATATTTGCTTCCCTTGATAGCTCATTTTCAGGGATTAATCCAACAGATAGAAGAAGTGTATCACATTCTATATATTCTTCTGTTCCTTCAATCGGTCTTCTATTTTCATCAACCTTTGCAATTGTTACCCCTTCTAATCTCTCCTTACCATGGATTTTTACAACCGTATGACTGAAAAGTAGTGGAATATCAAAATCTTCTAAGCATTGAACAATATTTCTTTTAAGCCCAGTTGAATATGGCATAAGTTCAACTACCATTTTAACTTCTGCACCTTCAAGTGTCATTCTTCTTGCCATTATAAGTCCAATATCTCCTGAACCTAATATCACAACTTTTTTACCAACCATATATCCTTCCATGTTTACAAATCTTTGTGCTGCCCCTGCTGTAAATACCCCTGCTGGTCTGTTTCCAGGAATATTTAAAGCTCCTCTAGTTCTTTCGCGACATCCCATTGCAAGAACAACAGCCTTTGCATCTATTTCCATCAAGCCATCCTTTGGGTTAATTGCAGTAATATGCTTATCATCTCCTAAATGAAGAACCATTGTATCTAATTTGTATTCTATTCCTAGTCTTTCTACTTCATCTATAAACCTTTGAGCATATTCTGGACCTGTTAGTTGTTCTTTGAAAATATGAAGTCCAAACCCATTATGAATGCATTGTTGTAATATACCTCCTAATCTTTTGTCTCTTTCTAATATCAAAATATCATCTATTCCATTTTTCTTTGCCTCTAATGCAGCCGCCAATCCTGCTGGGCCTCCTCCTATTATAACTAAATCTCTTTTCATTTTTTCGCCCCCCATCACTTTGTCTCGCCAGTTAAAATATAGCTATCTTTATCTGATTTGGTAATTTCAATAGGTGAAACATTTAGCTCTCTTGCTAATATTTCAACCACCCTTGGCATACAAAATCCTCCTTGGCATCTTCCCATTCCAGCTCTAACTCTCTTTTTAACACCATCTACTGTTTTTGCCCCAAGTGGTCTATTTATTGCACTTATAATATCTCCCTCTGTAATGTGTTCACAACGACAAATAATTCTTCCGTATAATGGATTTTGTTTTAAAACTTCCTTCTTTTCATTCTCTGTCATGTTTATAAATAGTTTTGTATTTTGTCTTGTTGCAATAAAATCACTCTTTCTGTTTAATCTCAATCCTTGTTCTTGAAGAAGATTAACCACATAAGGAGCAATTGCAACTGACGCTGTAAGACCTGGTGACTCTATTCCTGCAGCATTTACAGCATTTTTCGTAGGTATATTTATAACAAAATCTCCTGTGCTTGGAGTAGCTCTAACACCTGTAAATGAAGTTATGATATCCCTTGGATTTAATCCCTTTACACTTCTATTTCCACCTTTTATTACTTCTTCTAATCCTTCTTTTGTTGTTGATACATCGTCTTTCTTATCCATTTCAATTGCATTTGGTCCAACGAATAGATTTCCATGAACAGTAGGTGAAACCAATATACCTTTACCCTTATTTGTAGGTGTTTGGAATATAGTTCTTGTTACCATATTTCCTACTGCCTTATCAAATAAACAGTATTCTCCTCTTCTTGGGATAATTTTAAACTCTTGTCCACCAAGCATAGAATTTATATCATCTGCAAAAAGTCCTGCCGCATTTACTAAATATTGTGCCTTTATTACTCCATTATTTGTCTCAATTACAAACAAATCATTTTCTTTATACACTTTAGTTACAACAGTAGATAACATAAATTCTACACCATTTTGACTTGCATTTTCTCCAAGGGCAATTGCTAATTCAAAAGGTGAAACAATTGCTCCTGTCTTTGCATATAGTGCTCCTACTACATTATCTTGAAGATTTGGCTCTAAAGATAAAAGTTTATTTTTATCTATTATTTCAAGTTCCCTTACTCCATTTTTTAGTCCCCTATTATAAAGCATCTCAATATGCTTCATATCTTCATCACTAAATGCTAAAACAAGGGAACCATTCCTCTTATAAGGCACATCTAATTCTTTGCATATGCCTTCGTACATTTCACTTCCTAAAACATTAAATTTTGCTTTAAGTGTTCCTTCTTTTGCATCATATCCTGCATGAACAATACCGCTATTTGCTTTAGTGGAACCGTTTGCTATGTCATTGCTTTTATCAATTACAACACAGCTTACATCAAATTTAGATAATTCCCTTGCTATACTTGTCCCAACTATACCAGCACCAATTATTGCAACATCATACATATAAAAACCTCCCCTAAAAAATTAAGCCATGGAAAATAGACCACCTTCGTGGTTATTTCCATGGCTCTCAACTCTCGCCAAAATATTCTATTAATTAAATTATATCATATTTATTTTAATAAATCAATTATTCTTCTCTTTCCCACTCTAAAGCTCTATTAACTGCCTTATGCCATCCCTTTACAAGCTTAGCTCTCTTTGCATCTTCCATATTAGGTTCAAATTTTCTATCAACTGCCCAGTTATTTAATATTTCTTCTTTATCTTTCCAATATCCAACTGCTAAACCTGCAAGATATGCAGCACCTAGTGCAGTTGTTTCAATAACCTTTGGTCTATAAACATCAACATTTAATATATCTGATTGGAATTGCATTAAGAAGTTGTTTGCAACTGCTCCTCCATCTACCTTTAATGCTGATAGCTTAATTCCTGAATCCTCTTCCATTGCATTAAGTACATCCATTGTTTGATATGCCATTGATTCTAATGCCGCTCTTATAATATGCTCCTTTTTAGCTCCTCTTGTTAATCCTACTATTGTTCCTCTTGCATACATATCCCAATATGGTGCTCCCATACCAACAAATGCTGGAACAACATAAACTCCATTTGAATCCTCTACTGCTGTTGCATATTCTTCACTATCTGCTGCTGTCTTTATCATTCTTAGTTCATCTCTTAGCCACTGAATAACTGCACCTGCTATAAATATACTTCCTTCTAGAGCATATTCAACCTTTCCATCTACACCCCATGCAATTGTTGTTAATATTCCATTCTTTGATTTTACAGGCTTTTCTCCTGTATTCATAAGCATAAAGCATCCTGTTCCATAAG
>JAOAFH010000147.1 GCA_026416355.1 Clostridiales bacterium
TGTTAAAAACAGAAAGAAGAGGAAAGTGGATATATTATTCAATTATAAGTGAAATGTTTGATAAATTAAGAGAGGAAATAGGTTTGCTTATTGTAAAACCAAAAGAATGTCCTTATAGAAAATATGATTGTGATTGCTATGTAAATATAAAATAAATTTCGGACCAGGTTAATCTTTAATCTGGTCTTTTTTATAATAAATATTTAAAATTTTAATAACATTATAATTGTAAATAAGACAATCTAAAATAATGATATTATACAAATTTTAATTACATTATAAATGCTATTGAAAAACTAAGCAATTAATAGTATATTTTTATTAAAGGGGGTATCTGCCGTGATAATTAACAAAGAAATAAATGTAGTGAATGATAAAAGTGAAGTTGAAATAAAAGATGGAAAAATAATTTATTACAATGGAGAGGGTAGTGTTAAGGTTGGATTTAACAAAGAATTTATAATAAAAGTTAATGGTAATGCTGTAGCAAACGAATTTCAATTAAATTCTAGTGATATTATTGATATAGATTTAAGCATAGAACACTTTAAACGCATGTTTAATATAAATGTTTCAAGTGATAGACTATTGTGTGAAATAGGTTTCGATAAAAATCAGATGAAAAAATGGGCAATTAAGGATTGTCCTAGAGGGAGCAGTATATTTTTTGATTTTTATGTTACTGATTTGGATTTAGAATTACAAACATTTAATATGTACATAAATGAAGTATTGAAAGAAAAAGGGATAGTATATGGTATTAGGTGGGAAAATATTAAAGAAATATATGAAAAAGGTAGCGGAATAATTGCAGTGGGAAAAAAACCTGAAGATCCAATAGATGATGAAATTTATTATTATTTTGGAGAATCTAATAATAAAATAACGGACAAAAGTATTGAAAAAATTGATTATTTTAACCAATTTAATGAAATAGAGTTTGTTGAAGAAGGAAAAATATTAGCTATAGTGAAACAAGGAGTAGAAGGAAAAATAGGATTTGATATTTATGGAAAGCCTATCAATCCTAGGAAAAGGGTAATAAAAAAAATAAAACAAGGCCCAGGTAGTGAAGTTTTGGAATCTGGTAAAAAAGTTATTGCCAAAATATCTGGTATGCCAAGAATAGTTAATGAAGCTGTATGTGTTTACTCTACCTATTTAATAAAAGAGGATGTTGATTATAAGAAAGGAAATATTGAGTTCCACGGGAATATACAAGTTGAGGGAAATGTTTGTGAAGGAATAAAACTTGTAAGTGGAAATCAAATAATTGTAAAAGGAAATGTTACTCAGGCAGAACTATATGCTGATTCAGATATAAGTATTAAGGGAAATGTGATAGGTTCAAAAATTGTTGTAGGTTCAAATAATGTTAATAAACAATTGGTTAAAAAATTTTATGAAACTGCAATAAGTTATTTAGCTAAACTACTTGAGTTGGTTAAAGAAGTGTGTAGATCTAATCCAGAAGGAGTTCAAAATAAGCTATCTCAACTTATAAAAGTTCTTATTTTTTCTAAACTTAATGATTATAAATGTAATTTATCTGACGCATATAACAATCTAGTTAAAACTCCCAACATAGATAAAAAACATGTGAATGATATTAACTTAGTTTATTCAGATATTAAAGAAATAGAATTAAAAGGCGATATTAATAATATAGCTAACATATTAACAAATATTAAGCAATTGTTGTTAGAAATTGATATTGAGTTAGTTCCAGCCAATATTTTTGTATCTTATTGTCAAAATACAGAAATTATTTCAACAAACGATGTAGAAATATTGAATGTTGGTTGTTATAATACTAATATATTTGCAGAAAATAGTGTAGTATTTAAAGGTGAAAAATGTATTTTAAGAGGAGGTAAAATAGAGGCTAAAAAAAATATTAAAGCAAGAGAGGTTGGTTCTGCATTAGGAGTAACAACAATATTAAAAACTTCAAAAGATGGATGTATTGAAGCAAATGTTGCTTATCAAAATACAGTGCTAGTTTTTGATGAAATTATTTATAAAATTGAGGAACCTGTAAAGAATTTAAAAGCATATATAAATAAAGGTGAATTATATGTGGAAAAATTTAAACTCTAGGGAGTGATAAAATGGAAATAAATAAAGTAGTTATTTTTCAACTTAATAAAGAAGAATTTGCAATTAATATTAATCAAGTTGAAAGAATTCTAGGTTATATAGAGCCTACATCAATTCCAGAATCTCCTGTATACATTAAAGGAGTTATTCAATATCAAGATACAATATTGCCAATTATGGACTTGAAAATTAGGTTCAATAAGTTAGATATGAATTCATATGTAAATCCTAAAATTATAGTAGTTAAAAACAATGAACAAAGTATTGGATTGATTGTTGATGACGTTGAAGAAGTGTTGGATATTAACGCACATGAAATAGAAAGTACTCCTGACATTGTTAAGTTGAATAAAAATAAATATATTAATGGAATTATAAAAAAGGATAATAGAATAATTATGCTACTTGATGCTGAAAAGATATTGTCAAAAGAAGAAATGGACATGATTCAATCTATATACTAATTGGAGAGATAGAAAATGCAAGAAATTAAAGTTGGAATTGGGGATTTAAATATAGCTAAGTCTCCTTATAAATTAATTACATTAGGCTTGGGTTCTTGTATAGGTATAGCAATTTTTGATATAACAAATAAAATAGCTGGATTATCACACATAATGTTACCTGATAGTAAAAATTTTTCTTCTAACAATAATCCTTTAAAATATGCTGATACTGCAATACCATTGCTTATTGACAAACTTTTAGATAGTGGGGCAAATAAAAGAAATTTAAAAGCAAAAATAGCTGGTGGTGCCAGTATGTTTGCTTTTGCAGATAAAAGTTCAACACTTGATATTGGTACAAGGAATTCAGAAGCAGTTAAAACAATTTTAAAACAGTTGAATATACCAATAATTTCAGAAGACTTAGGTGGTAATAAAGGGCGAACAATGATAGTTGACCCCGATACAGGTATCGTTACCCTTAAAATTGCAGGGGTAGGTATAAAGGAGATGTAGATATGTTTCAAAAAATTAAAGTATTAGTTGTTGATGATTCGGCATTCATGAGAAAAATGATATCAGACATTATCAATTCTGAACATGATATGTCGGTTATAGATACAGCAAAAGATGGGCAAGACGCAATAGAAAAAGTAAAAAAATATAACCCTGATGTTATTACTCTAGATGTTGAAATGCCTAAAATAAATGGTTTGCAAGCATTAACAGAAATAAAAAAAATATCATCAGCACAAGTGATAATGTTAAGTAGTTTAACTAGTGAAGGTTCTTCAATAACAATTGAAGCGTTAAATCTAGGTGCTTTTGATTTTGTTCAAAAGCCATCAGGTAGCATATCGTTAGATATAGATAAGGTTAAAAATGAAATTATTGAAAAGATACGTTATGCAAATGCATATAAAAATAAATTAAAATTACCGATAAAAGATAAGCCTAAGATAGAACATAAGATAAATTATAATACAAAATATAAGGTGTTATTACTAGGTGCTTCTACTGGTGGCCCTAAAGTTTTATATAATATCATAACAAAGTTACCTAAAAATATTGGAGTACCTGTATTAGTTGTACAACATATGCCGGTTGGTTTTACAAAAGCATTTGCTGAAAGAATGAATAAGGGAAGTAATCTTGAAGTAGTTGAGGCTAATGATGGCATGAAAGTTCAAGAAAATATTGTATATATAGCACCAGGTGGTTATCATATGATGGTGATAAACGGAACTATACATTTAGATCTATCTCCACAAATTCATGGAGTTAGACCCGCTGTTGATAAACTTTTCATTAGTGCTTCAGAATATTATAAATCAGGTACAATTGCAACGATTTTTACAGGCATGGGTAAAGATGGTGCTGATGGTGTTGTATCTGTGAAAAAAAATGGTGGATATGTAATTGCACAAGATGAAGATAGCTGTGTTGTTTTTGGAATGCCTAAAGCTGCAATACAAACAGGCTGTGTTGATGTTGTACTATCTGAAGATCAAATAACAGAACATTTACTTAAACTTTTAAAGAGGGCGTGAATATATGGAATATCCAAAAATAGAAGCATATGTTCTTAAGAATTTTGGAATCAATTTAACTGCTTATAAATCAAAACAGTTAATAAGAAGGCTAGAAAATTTTATGCAAAGAACTGGGGCAAAGGATGAACACGACTTTGTCAACATGCTTTCAAAAGATGAACAATTAAGTAAAAAATTTTTAGATCATTTAACTATAAACGTAACTGAATTTTTTAGAAATAAGGAATTATTTTTAGATCTAGAAAAGAAAATAAAAGATATGTTAAATCCAGATAAAAACACATTAAAGATATGGAGTGCTGCCTGTTCAACTGGTGCTGAACCTTATACATTAGCAATAATTATGGACAGATTGACACCTAATAAAAAACATAATATATTAGCAACTGATATTGATTTTAAAATTTTAGAACAAGCCAAACAAGGTATATATAATAAAAATGATATAAAAAATGTTGATAGCAACCTACTAAGTAAATATTTCATTCAAAAGGATGATAAATATTATATATCTGACGAAATTAAAAAGAGAGTTGAATTTAAGAGACATGACTTGATTCTTGATAGATATGAAAGCGGCTTTGATTTAATAGTGTGTAGAAATGTAGTAATATATTTTACACCTGAAACTAAAAATGAAATATATAAAAAATTTTATGCAGCATTAAAACCAGGTGGTTTATTATTTGTAGGAGCAACAGAGAGTATATATAATTATCGTGAACTTGGATTTGAGAAGGCTTCAACATTTATATATAGAAAACCGGGAGGTAATTAATATGGATATGTCCCAATACTTAGATGTATTTTTAGAAGAATCATCTGAAAATCTTCAAACACTTAATGAAAACATACTAGAACTTGAAAAAAATCCTGAAGATAAAGACATTATCAATTCTATCTTTAGAGTAGCACATACTTTAAAAGGTATGGCTGGTAGTATGGGTTTTACAGATGTTGCGGAGCTTACTCATAAGATGGAAAATGTATTGGATAAATTTAGAAATGATGAATTGAAAGTTGATTCAAATATAATAACAATACTATTTAAATGTTTAGATACTCTAGAATCAATGATAGAAAATATTAGAGAAGAGAGCGGCGATATAATTGATATTACAGATTTAATGAATTTGCTAGATAATATAGGTAAAGGTGAATTAATAGCTAAAAAAGATGAAGAGAAGAAAGAAATTGATTTTGTTTTAAATGAGTTTGATAAAAATATTGTTAATCAAGCGAAGGAACGTAATTATAATGTATATATAGCAGAGGTAATTCTTACAAAGGATTGTTTATTAAAATCAGCAAGGGCTTTTTTAGTTTATAAAACTTTAGAAGATATAGGTGAAATTGTAAAGACGATTCCAGCTGTAGATGACTTAGAACAAGAAAAATTTGAAGATAGATTTAATATCATGTTTTTAACTCAAAAGCACGAAGAAGAAATTATAAAGTTAATAACAAGTATATCAGAAATTGAAAAGGTTAATTTATCTTCACCAACAGGTGATGAAGCAAAACAAGAAGTAAAGATAAATAATAAAGTTTTAAATGAAGAACAAACTAAGAAAGGAGAAACAAAAACAATAAAAAACAAAGAAGAAGAAAAAAATAAAAAGGCTCATCAATCTGTTAGAGTTGATTTAGAAAGACTAGATAAATTTATGAATTTAGTAGGTGAATTAGTAATTCACAGAACTAGATTAGAGCAAATAAGTAATAATCATAGACTTACTGATCTGCACGAAACATTGGAACAGGTAGGTAGAATAACATCAGATCTTCAAGATTTAGTAATGAAAGTAAGAATGCTTCCTGTTGAAAGGGTATTTAATAGATTTCCAAGAATGATAAGAGACTTATCGCAGGAACTTGGTAAGGAAATAGAGTTAATTATAAAGGGTGAAGATACAGAACTTGATAGAACAGTTATTGATGAAATAGGTGAACCATTAGTTCATCTAATAAGAAATGCTGCTGATCACGGTATAGAAAATAGTGATGAGAGAATAAAAGCTGGGAAACCATCTAAAGGAACAATTAAACTTATAGCATATCAAGAAGGCAACAAAGCTATAATTAAAGTTGAAGATGATGGTAAAGGATTAGATGTTGATAAAATAAAGAAAAAGGCTGAAAATATTGGAATTGATACAACTGGTATGACTGAAGCGGATATTAAAAATTTGATATTTATGCAGGGATTTAGTACAAGTGAAAAGGTTACAGACATTTCAGGCCGTGGAGTAGGAATGGATGTTGTAAAAACAAAAATCTCTAATTTAGGTGGAACAATAGAAGTTATAAGTGAAAAAGGAAAAGGAACTTCATTTATTATTAGATTACCATTAACATTATCTATAATTCAGGCATTACTTGTGAATGTAGGTGGAGAAACATTTGCAATCTCCTTAGGATTTATAGACAGAGTTATTAATATTAATATGAATGAAATTAAACTTACAAATAATAGAGAAGTAATTCTATATAGAGATAGAATAATACCAATAGTTAGATTGTCAGACAAGTTAAATATGACAACAGGTGATTCTACGAATAAATTTGTTGTCATAGTAAAGGTTGGCGAAAAAACTGTAGGACTATTAGTTGATGGTTTATTAGGACAACAAGAAATAGTAATTAAACCTATTGGTAAATTACTTCAAAACTTAAAAGAGTATGTTGGCGCTACAATTTTGGGTGATGGTTTAGTAACACTTATTTTAGACGTAGCAGCATTAGTATAAAGTGGGTGGTTGAATGGAGAATTTTTTAAGTGATTTTCAAATTGATGCCTTAAAGGAAATAGGGAATATAGGTTCAGGAAATGCCGCAACTGCCCTCTCTCAAATGATTAATAAAAAGGTTGATATGGCAGTTCCTCAGCTTGACATATTAGGATTTAACGATATGATAAAGAGAGTAGGAAATGAAGATGATTTTGTTGTAGCAGTTCTACTAAAAGTATTTGGTGATGCACCAGGCAACATTTTGTTTTTAATAAAACAAGAAGAAGCTGAAAGATTTTCTGAATTAATGATGTTTGGAATGACAGAATTTAACGAAGAATTGTTTATATCAATTTTTCAAGAAATAGGTAATATTCTAGGTAATTCATATTTAAATGCCGTAACACAAATTTCAGGTCTAAATATGGTTACATCAGTACCAGCAGTTGCGATAGATATGCTAGCGGCTGTTATGACATCAACTTTTATGGAAGCAGAACAATATAGTGATGAGATACTAGCAATAGATACACGTTTTTATATTGAAGACAACGAAATAGCAGGTAATTTCTTTTATGTTCCAAAACCTGGAGCACTTAATACAATACTTAATAAATTAGGTTTATAGTTTAAGGAGGAATTTATAATGGCAAGAGTACTTATCGTTGACGATGCAGCATTTATGAGAATGATGTTAAAGGATATTTTGACAAAGAATGGTTATGATGTTATAGGAGAAGCACCAAATGGTGTTAAAGCAGTTGAAATATACAAGGCTGAAAAACCTGATGTAGTTACAATGGATATCACTATGCCTGAAATGGATGGAATTCAAGCAGTTAAAGAAATAAAGGCTTTTGATCCTGGAGCTAAAATTATAATGTGTTCAGCTATGGGACAACAAGCTATGGTTATGGAAGCAATCAAATCAGGTGCTAAAGATTTTATCGTTAAACCATTTCAACCTGAAAGAGTACTTGAAGCTCTTAAGAAAGTACTAGGATAGGAGTGGTTTTATGCAGGTTGTTATTTTTAATATTGGTAAAGAAAAGTATGCATTAGAAACTCGTTTAGTACATGGAATTGAAAAAATGATGAATATAACTAATATACCTACTGCTCCATATTATATTAGTGGATTAGCTAATCTTAGAGGTAGCATAATTACGGTTCTAGATTTGAAGAAGTATTTAAATATATATTCAGATAATGAACCAGAAAATATAATTATTGTAGAAAATGATGAGGAAAAAATTGGACTTATGGTTGACAGTGTTCAAGAGGTTGTGGAAGTTTCAGATGATATGCTTGAAAAAGTTAATACTGAAAGTGCTTATATAAAAGGTGTTATTAATTTTAAAGAATATATAGTTACATTATTGGATGGTGAAAATTTATTAAAGTAGTAGGAGGGATAAGATGGGAGAAATATTATCTCAAAGTGAAATTGATGCCCTCCTGTCTGCCTTAAGTTCAGGTGAAATTGATATAGAAGAAAAGACTGAAGAGAGCAAACAAAAGGTAAAAAAATACGATTTTAAAAGACCAAACAAGTTTTCAAAAGAACATGTAAAAACTCTTGAAATGGTTTTTGACAACTTTTCAAGAATAGCATCAAATTATTTAACTGCAAATTTAAGAACATCTGTACAAATTAAAGTGATATCAGCAGAACAAATAACATACGAGGAGTTTCTACATTCAATACCAAACCCAACAATTCTTATGACATATTATTTGGAACCATTTAATGGAATATTTTTGTTTGAAACAAGCCCACAATTTGTTTTCCAAGTAATTGATATAATGTTTGGTGGAGAAGGAAAAGATTTAATAAAAACAAGAGAATTTACTGAAATTGAAAAGAACATAATTAAAAAGATAAACATAAAACTCCTTGAAGGTCTAAAAATGGCATGGGAAGATGTAATTGATGTAGAACCTAAATTTGATTCACTTGAAACTAATCCGGTATTAAATCAAATTTTGGCACCAAATGAACCAGTTGAACTTATAACAATGCAGGTTCAAATTAACAACAATCAAAGTTTTATTAATATGTGTATACCATATATTTCAATTGAAAAATTTGTAGATAAGTTAGTAATACAATATAAATCAAAAATTGGTACAGAGTACGATCAAGAATCAACTAAGAAGATTGAAAAAAACTTGTTAGGTGTTGATGTTGAAACACATGTTGAATTGGGAACTGCAATAATTACAGTTCAAGAATTTTTAAACCTTGCTATAGGTGATTGCATCAAACTTAATACTAGAATCGATGGATCATTAAATTATTTTATTGAAAATAATTTACACTTTAGAGTTTATCCAGGTGTCATTGGTAAGAATATAGGTGTTCAAATAGCAGAAATTATAGATAAGGATGTGGAAGACAATGAATGACGGTTTACTTTCACAAGAAGAAATAGATGCTCTATTAAATGGAGGGGTAAAACCTTCATCATTAACTGATGCTGATAGAGATCTTCTTGGAGAAATTGGTAATATATCCATGGGCTCAGCATCAACAGCCCTGTCTACTATAATAAATAGAATGGTTAACATAACAACTCCTAAAGTTACAGTTACAAGTTTAGAAGAAATGAAATCAAATTTTGATGTTCCTTTAATATCGGTAGAAGTGGAATATATAGAAGGTTTAGTTGGTGCAAATTTACTATTAATAAAAATAACTGATGCAGTTGTTATAGCAGATTTAATGATGGGTGGAAATGGTACTAGGCAAGCAGAAACACTTTCAGAGATTGAATTAAGTGCTGTGTCAGAAGCCATGAATCAAATGATTGGTTCATCTGCAACATCATTATCTCAGATGTTAAATATGCCAATAAATATATCGCCACCTATTGCTAATGTATGGGATCAACCAAATAATAGTTTATCTGACAAATTAGATGAAAGAGAAGAAATTGTAAAAATTTCATTTAGGCTTACAATAGATGCGTTAGTTGACAGTGAAATAATGCTTTTACTGCCTATTCAAACTGCAAAAATGATAGTAAATAAATTAACTGGTGTTGAAGAACCAAAACAAGAAATAGAAAATACCTTTGAAGAGATTTTTAATATGCCATTTGAAGAACCAAAACAAGAAGTACAACAAAATAATAATTATCAGTATACTACTCCAAATGTTGAAGTCCATAAACCACAAATGAATGTACAAAAGGCCGAATTTGCACCACTGAATCCAATTAATACACATGATATCAATAATATAGATTTAATTTTAGATGTACCTTTAGAAATTTCTGTTGTTTTAGGTAGAGCTAAAAAAAGTATAAAAGATATCTTAGAACTTGGAGTTGGTTCATTAGTAGAATTGGATAAACTAACAGAAGAACCAGTTGAAATTTTAGTTAATGGCAAAAAGGTTGCCTTAGGAGAAGTAGTTGTTATAGATGAAAATTTTGGAGTTAGAATAACAAGCATAGTTAGTAGTGCTGAAAGAGTAAAAAGTCTGCAGAACAAATAAAATCTGCAGACTTTTTACTAAAGTTTTTTTTTGTTTAACCGATAATGATATTGAGGTGGTATATATGAAAATTAACTTTAATTCAAATAATGTAATTAATATATATAAAAATAATGCAATAAAGACAAATAAAGATAATATGAAAACTAACAAGTCTGATTCCGTTGAAATTTCTAGTATTAGTAGAGAAATTTCAAAATATCTTGATGCTGCTAAATCATGTGATATATGTAATGAAAAATTAGATAAGATTAGAGAACTTATTAAAAATAATAGTTATGAAATAGATACAAATAAAATTGCAAAATCTATTATAAAAGAAATAAAGGAAAGTGATGTTTAATGTTAAAACAATTATTACAAAAGGAAATTGAAATTTTAAGGGAATTTGATTTGTTACTAGATAAAGAACTTGAAGTGTTAAAAAAAGATGAAGCATCTTTCTTACAAAATATAATGGAAGAAAAGAAAAAATTAGCTTTAGAGTTATCTAGATTAGAAAAAAAACGTAAAGAATTAATAGGAGAAAAAACATCAAAAGATTTAATCAATGAAGGTTTAATAGAAGAACAATTAATACATGAAATGATAAATCTGACATTATCAATTAAAGAAAAAAATGAATTAAATGGGCTTTTAACAAAGCAAGCTATAGGATATATTAAAATGTTTAATAATGTTTTAAGCCAAGGAAATAAAAATGTCACATATAAAGGTACTGGTAAAATAAACGAAACTCCAAATAGCATGTTCAATACTACAATTTAGGAGGAAGAAAGATGAGTGGTCTTTTAAATACATTTAATGTTGTAAAAAGGGGGATGCAAGCACAACAAACTGCATTACATGTTGTTTCACACAATATTGCCAATGCTAATACAGAGGGGTACTCCGTACAGAGGGCTATACTAAAAACTACACAACCTTTTGGAATGCCCTCCTTAACAACAGCTGCAGAACCTGGACAGATAGGAACAGGTGTAAAGGTTGATAGCATTACTAGATCAAGAGATGAGTTTTTAGATTATTATATAATAAAAGAAACTAGTACGCTAGAAAATTACAAGGCTAGGGAACAGTTTTTATCTGAAATTGAAACAATTTTTACTGAACCATCAGATACAGGTATAGCAACTCTTTTGTCAAGATTTTGGGATGCTTGGCAAGGTCTTGCTACAAACCCTGAAAGCCAAACTGCCAGGGAGTTAGTTAGAAGTAATAGTGAAGCTTTATGTCATGGAATAAAACATAACTATACCCAGCTTGAGGATCTTGAAGTTAATATAGCAGACTTGATGCAAAATCAAGTTTTTGAAGTATCAAACATTCTAACACAAATAAAGGATTTAAACGAACAAATTAAAGCAGTAACTATTGGTGGAAAAAATCCAAATGACTTAATGGACAGAAGAGATCTATTGCTTGAAAAACTTTCAGAAAGATTTGCAATAGAAACTAAAAAAACTGATTACAACGGTATTATTGTTTATGCAAAGACTGGGGATAACGGCACTGATAGAGTTGAAATTATTTCAGATAGTAAAATTAGTGGAAAGATTCACTTTGTAAATGATATTTCATTTGATGGAATATCAAAAAAAGATTTTCCGAAAACTTTAGAACTTAGTCAAATACCATCAACTATTAAAATAAACTATTTTGAAAATGGAGATATAAATAAAAACAAAACAATTGAAATAAATATTAATGAACCTCAGGATCTAAAAAATTATTTTAATGTAGAGATAACAAATGACTATGTAAAAATACTAAATATTATGCCTCACACATTAGTTGAAGATGCTGATGAAAATATATCTTCAATCAATTTATTTAATGGTAGTCTTAAAGGTTTAGAATCACTTTCATACGAAATAAATGATTATAAAAAGCAATTAAATAATTTAGCTAAGGGGCTAGCAATAGCAGTAAACACTATAC
>JAOAFH010000075.1 GCA_026416355.1 Clostridiales bacterium
GCAATTAGACCATGAAGAAAAGGAACAATTTAAAGTAAAGGATATAGACCAAGCCAACTGGTGTTTAAGGAAGATATCGGCATTAAAAAAGCAAGAAACCGAATTAACAGAGCTTAGGAACAAAGAAATTCAGAGAATAGAGAACTGGCATAAAAAGGAGATAGAAAAGACAGAGAACTCAATAAAGTTTTTTGAAGGGCTACTTGAAGCATATGCAAGGTCAGAAAGAGAAACTAATCCTAAATTTAAACTAAGCACACCTTATGGCAAAGTTGCTTTTAGGAAACAACAGCCAAAATGGAACTATGATGATGAAACATTATTAAAATTTTTAAAGCAAGCAGGTAAAACTGAATTTATCAGAATTAAAGAAGAAGTAAATAAGACAGAACTTAAGAAAAAGTTAAAAGTTGCAGGAGAACTTGTAGTCGATGATAACGGGGAAATAATAGAAGGAATTACAGTTGAGGAGCAACCAGATAAGGTTGTAATAGATGTGGAGGTGGAATAAATGGCAAGAGAAGATTTTCTTAAAGATTATATAGAAGTTAACGAGCGAATTATGAAGTTTTATGAAATGTATCCAGAAGGCACAATACAAACAGAGATTTTACAGCTTGATTGGGAGAAGGGACTAGTATTGATGAAAGCCTATGCATTCAGACAACCAAATGATGAGCGCCCTGCTGTTGGACATGCATACGAAAAAGAGGCAGATGGCTACATCAACAAAACATCAATGATAGAAAACTGCGAAACCTCAGCAGTAGGTAGAGCTTTAGCAATGCTTGGACTAGAAGTTAAAAAAGCTGTTGCTTCAAAGGAAGAAGTTGCAAGAGCTATTGAACTACAAGAAAAGATTAAGCAAAAAGAACAAGCTGAATTGAAGTGTTCAAAATGCGGTGCTGAAATAACACCAGCAGTGAAATCATATTCAGAAAAATACTATGGGAAAATCCTATGCCAAGCTTGTCAAAAGACAGAAAAAAAAGGGCAATAAAAATAGCCCTCCGCCAAGGGCTATCAAATGATTAGGTGTTGGGGTTTAATCCCCCTGCACCCTCATTATATCAAAGAAATGGGGGTTATGTAAATGAAAAATAAAGGAAAAATTTTTTTATTCACGATTATGGCTATACTTACCATCACTATTAGTATATCCACTTTAGTTATGAATTATACCAACAAAAATGAAAAAGTTCAAATAAGATATGAAACATACATTGTTCAACAAGGAGACACTCTTTGGGGCATAGCAAAGAAATACAACAAACAAGGTGAGGACATAAGAAAATTGATATATGAGATTAGAGAACACAATGATATTACACCTATTATTCATGAAGGGCAAGTAATTGAAATACCTATAAAGGGGGAAAGGGAAAATGAATAACTTACATAATGTCAAAAACCAAGTTGAATTTATACTAAATAATTATCCAGAGACAAGAAATGATGATAAGAGACTCACAGCTTATGTTTTAAAAGAATTTTACAAAGTTAACTCAATTGATGATATATACAAACCAGAAGTCCCAAGTCTTGAAAGTATCCGCAGATGCAGACAAAAACTACAAGAGCAAGGTAAATATCAAGCAACTGAAAAAGTGCAAAAAAGAAGGGCAGAGCTACAAGAAACATATAAGGAGTTTGCTACAAAGGAGTGATAAGATGGATAAGTTTGAAGTTCGCAGGGAATGGCACTATACGATAGTTGAAAACCATATATTAGAGACTAATTTAAGCACACAAGCAAAACTATTGTATGTAATTCTTTGCAAATATGCTAATCGAAATAAAGAATGCTTCCCCAATTATGAAACTTTAATGAAGGATATTGGAGTTAAATCTAAAGCAACATTATCTAATGCTTTAAAAGAACTAACGAATATAGGAGTTTTAGAGATAATAAGTGGTAAAGAAGAAGGTAGAAGTAATGTTTATATAATTAAAGATAATCCTTTGGACTGGATAGGGTGTTCACCAAATGAACAGGGGTGTTCACCAAATGAACAGGGGGGTGTTCACCAAATGAACAGGGGGTGTTCAGCTACTGTACACGAACTAAAACCATATAACTATAACCATATTAACAAAAACCATTTAACTGATGATGATGAGGGAGAGCAACATCAGCAAATTAAAAAAATAGTTGATGTATTTAATTCTAATATACACAATATTACACCAATAGAATTTGAGAAATTATCATCATGGTTAGAAGATATGGAAGCAGAAGTAATTATAAAAGCAATAGAAGAAGCAGTTACTAATAATAAAAGAAGTATGAACTATATAAATAAGATACTTAATAACTGGTTTAATCAAGGCTTAAAAACAAAAGTAGATGTTGAGGAATATTTGAGGAATTGGAATAAGAAGAAGGAACAACCTAAATCATCATGGAAAGAAGCAGACCTAACAGGTCTAATTTAGAGGTGATGATATGTACTACAATATACCAGCAGAGCAAGCTATATTGGGTTTAATTTTAAAGAATAATGACATAATTATCGACATTGACCTAAAACCACATTACTTCGGAGATTTGAAACATCAAAAGCTTTTCTCAACAATATTGAAACTCTATCAAGAAGGGAAAAAGATAGACTACATCAACATAGGACAAGAAATTAAACTTGATGAAGTTGGAGGGTTAAGTTATTTAGCAGACCTAATAACCTATGCAGACATTACACTGGATAAAGCAAAAATAGACATAATCAAAGAGAAATACAAACAAAGGGAGCTGTTTAGGGTAATCAGTAAAGTAAAAACTGAAATAGAAAACAAACCATTCCAAGACCTAATCAATGAAATGCAGATGGAGCTATTTAAGATAGACGACACCGAAACAGAAACATTGATAGCAGATAAAGAACTATTCATGGAAATAGTTTTCCCGCAAATAGATGAAAAGATTAAATCAGACAACAAGATTCAAGGATTGAGATGCAACATAAGCTCCATTGACGCAATGATAAATGGATTCCAAAAAGGAAAACTCTATTTCATAGCAGGTAGACCAGGAATGGGAAAATCAGCAGTAACAATCAATATAGCAAATGAAATAGCAAAGAAACACAAGGTATTGTACTGTTCATTAGAAATGACAGCTGAAGAAATTGGACTAAGAAGGCTTGCATCCGAAAGCTATATAGATATGGCGAAGATAGAAAGAGGGGTACTTACAGAGGAAGAAATTAAAAAATTAAATTATACGGCGAATAGATTATTTAAAAATTATATTGTTATCAACGATACACCAGCCCTACACATCAATGACATATATAGAATAGCGAAGAAACAAAAACTTAGGGGGAAGTTGGATATGTTGGTAATAGACCATATAGGACTTGTCAAAAGTGAAGGCGATACAGTCAGGGAGCAGGTAACAAATATATGTATAATGCTTAAAAATATAGCGAAGGAGCTTGAAATTCCTGTTGTAGCACTAAGCCAGCTTAATAGGGGAGTAGAACAAAGAGCTGATAAAAGAC
>JAOAFH010000130.1 GCA_026416355.1 Clostridiales bacterium
AAAAAGAAGGATGAATATAATTTAGAATTATATGGAGAGATGGTTCCAACACTTAATGCATGGATGACACCAGAGGAACAAAAAGAAAGAGTAGAAGAAATTGAAGAAAAAATGAAGAAAAAGAGAAAGAAATAAAATAGGTGGGTAACCACCTATTTTATATACATAAGAAAAACAAAGATTTAAAAAGAAAAAGTGTAAAAATAAAATACATTTAGAAATAACTATTATTAAATTTTAAAAATGGCTTATATTTAGTTTTATTAGAGTTTGAAGGTATATGTAGGAGTATTATAATAATAAGTGTAAAGGTCAAAGAAAGTCAAAGTCAAAAGAGGTGATGAAATGGCAAGACTTTCAGATATAATTGAAGGTTTTATAAAGGAAATGCTTGAAAATAGTCAGCAAAATGTACTAGAGATACAAAGAAACGAATTGGCAAATCTTTTTAACTGTGCTCCATCACAAATTAATTATGTTTTAACAACAAGATTTACTGTTGATAAGGGTTATTATATAGAAAGCAGACGTGGTGGAGGGGGATTTATAAAAATAACTAGAGTTGATATTGATAAAAATGAATATATTAAAGAAGCAATTAGAAATAATATAAAGGATAATTTAACACAAAAAGAGGCAGAGGAATATATTGAGTTGTTTATGGAAAGAGGTTTTTTAAGCGAAAGGGAGGCAATGATTATAAGAGCAGCTGTAAATGATAGGACAATACCACTTGATGGAGAAACAAAAAATAAAATAAGAGCATATCTTCTTAAAAATATGCTACTAACAATAATAGAATAGGGGGTTTTAGAATGTTATGTCAAAGATGTAACCAAAAGGATGCCAATGTTCATATTACAAAGGTTATAAATGGAGTAAAGACTGAACTACATCTTTGTGATGAATGTGCAAAGCAAAGTGAAGATATAAATATGTCATTTAACTTAGGAATGCCTATGTCATTTCAAAATATATTAGATGGTTTTGTGGAAATGTTAGGTGGGGTTCAAAAAACCTATGAAGAGGAAGTTTGTCCTGTTTGTAAGATGACATTTAATGATTTTAGAAACAAGGGTAGATTAGGTTGTAGCAGCTGCTATACTTCATTTGCTACAAAAATAACACCTATAATTAAAAGAATACACGGAAATATTGAGCACACAGGCAAGGTTCCCAAAAGAACAGGTGGAGAGTTTAAGGTAAAAAGAGATATTCAAAGATTAAAAGAGGATTTAAAAATAGCAATAAACAAAGAGGAATACGAAAAGGCAGCAAAGATTAGGGACGAAATAAGGAAGCTTGAATCTCAACTAGAGGGAGAAAGGGGTGAGTGATATGGCATGGTTCTTTTCTAAATCATCAGATGAGGGAATTGTATTAACTAGCAGAATAAGACTGGCTAGAAACATAAATGGTATTCCTTTTCCGCATCTAATGGATAAAGAAACTGCTGAAAAAGTAATAGATGATATTAAATCATCAATATTAGATAGTAACTCTGCCATATCAAGAGATTTTGAAGTTATAAAATTATCAGAAATTAATCAAAACCAAATGCTATCAATGGTAGAAAAGCATTTAATAAGCAATGATTTAATAAATAACAGAGATATATCAGCTGTTATGGTTAATAAGGATAATAACGTGTCAATAATGATAAATGAGGAGGACCATATAAGGCTTCAGGTAATATATCCAGGATTTAAACTTAAAGAGGCCTTTGATATGGCAAGTAAGATTGATGACTTGATTGAAGAGAGAATAACCTATGCATACGATACAAAGCTAGGTTATCTAACTAGTTGCCCAACTAATGTAGGTACGGGGCTTAGGGCTTCTGTAATGCTTCATTTGCCAGCCTTGACTATGACTAAAAATATTAACAATATAATAACTACAATAAACCAAGTTGGTTTAACAATAAGAGGATTATATGGAGAGGGTAGCAATGCCCTTGGCAATGTATATCAAATTTCAAATCAAATAACACTTGGTCTTTCAGAGGAAGAAATTATAAACAATCTAATAGCTGTAACTAAAAAGATTGTAGAAAAGGAAAAGAAGGCTAGGGAAATATTGCTTGAAAAACAATCAATTGAACTTGAAGACGAACTTTATAGATCACTTGGTATTTTAAAATATGCCAGAAGCATATCAACCCATGAGTGTTTAGAGCTAATCTCAAAGGTTAGAATGGGTGTTGAAATGGGAATAATTAAAGATGTTGAAATGGATAAACTAAATGAACTGTTTGTTAATGTTCAACCGGCGACACTTCAAATAATAGAAAATAGAGAACTTAGTCCAAAGGATAGGGACATAATTAGGGCAAACTTAATAAGAAAAACACTAAACTAAAAATTAAGGAGGTGCTAGTATGTTTGGAGGATTTACAGAAAGAAGTCAAAAGGTTTTAAATCTAGCTGCTGAAGAAGCAAAAAAGCTAGGACATAATTTTATAGGAACTGAGCATATATTGCTTGGAATTGTTAGAGAGGGTGGATATGCATCAAAGTTACTACTTGAGTATGGAATAGATACAAACAGATTAAGACAGGAGATTATAAATATCGAAGGACAAGGCGAAATGGATTTTTTCCTAAACCAAATTGAACTAACTCCAAGAACAAAAAGGTTAATTGAAGTTGCAAAGGGGGAGGCAAGTTCATTAAACCATAATTTCATTGCTCCAGAACATCTTCTTTTAGGACTTATTAGAGAAGGAGAAGGTGTGGCTGTTGCAATCTTAGAAAAGCTAGGAGTAGACTTTAATAAATTAAGAAACGATTTAATAAATAATATGTCAGCAACCAACGAATCACCTGCAAAGACAAAGGAATCTAAAAAGGGAAAAGTATCTACTCCAAACTTAGACCAATTTGGAAAGGACTTAACTGAACTTGCTAAAGAGGGTAAACTTGACCCAGTTATAGGAAGAGATGAGGAAACTGAAAGGGTTGTTGAAATATTATGTAGAAGAACTAAAAACAATCCTTGTTTAATCGGTGAACCAGGTGTTGGTAAGACTGCTATTGCAGAAGGATTAGCACAAAAAATAGTTGAAGGAAATGTACCTGAGATATTAAAGAACAAAAGAGTAGTTACACTTGACTTATCAGGAATGCTAGCAGGTTCAAAATATAGAGGAGAATTTGAAGAAAGACTTAAGAAGGTAATAGATGAAATCAAAAAGGCTGGAAATGTAATATTGTTTGTAGATGAAGTTCATACAATTGTAGGAGCAGGTGCGGCAGAAGGTGCTATGGATGCATCAAATATATTAAAACCTGCACTTGCAAGGGGAGAACTTCAGGTAATTGGTGCAACTACAATAGATGAATATAGAAAGTATATTGAAAAGGATTCAGCACTTGAGAGAAGATTCCAACCTGTTATGGTGGGAGAACCGACAGAAGAAGAATCAATATTAATATTAAAGGGACTTAGGGATAAATATGAAGCACACCATAAGGTTAAGATAACAGATGAGGCAATTGAAGCTGCTGTAACTCTATCCCATAGATATATTACAGATAGATATTTGCCAGATAAGGCAATAGATTTAATGGACGAGGCAGCATCTAAGGTAAGGCTTAAAACTCTAACAGCTCCTCCAGATGTTAAGAAAATTGAAGAGGAAATAGAAAAAGTTAAAAAGGATAAAGATGAAGCAGTTAACATGCAAGAATTTGAAAAGGCTGCAAAACTAAGGGATAGGGAACAAGAGTTAATAAATGAGTTAAATAAATTAAAGGAAAACTGGCAAAGCAAAAAAGATAGTGAAATGCTATCTGTTACAGCAGAGGATATAGCTAATGTAGTGTCAAGATGGACCAACATTCCTGTTAATAAGCTTACAGAAACTGAATCTGAAAGGCTATTAAAGCTTGAAGAAATACTTCATAAAAGGGTAGTAGGTCAAGAGGAGGCAGTAAAATCAGTATCACGTGCAGTTAGACGTGCAAGGGTTGGTTTAAAGGACCCAAAACGTCCAATAGGTTCATTTATATTCCTAGGGCCTACTGGTGTTGGTAAAACAGAACTTACAAAGGCCCTTGCAGAGGCTATGTTTGGCGATGAAAACGCAATGGTTAGAATAGATATGTCTGAATACATGGAAAAGCATGCGGTATCAAGACTTATTGGTTCACCTCCAGGATATGTTGGATATGAAGAGGGAGGACAACTAACTGAAAAGGTTAGAAGAAATCCTTATTCAGTTGTACTATTTGATGAAATAGAAAAGGCTCATCCAGACGTATTTAATGTACTTCTTCAAATACTAGAGGATGGTAGATTGACAGATGGAAAAGGTAAAACAGTAGACTTTAAAAACACAATAATAATAATGACCTCAAATGTAGGGGCAAGTACGATTAAAAAACAACAAAGTCTTGGATTTGCAGCAAAGACAGAGGTTGAAAAGGAAAATTCATATGAAAAGATGAAGGATAATGTGATGGAAGACTTAAAGAGAACTTTTAGACCAGAATTTTTAAACAGAATAGATGATATAATAGTGTTCCATCAACTAGAAGAAAAGGATATAGAAAAAATAGTTGAGCTTATGATAAATAGCGTATTAAAGAGATTAAAGGATTTAGGTATTGAAGTAGAATATACCGAAGAGGCTAAAAAGCATCTTGCAAAGGCAGGATTTGACCCAGTATATGGTGCAAGACCTCTAAGACGTGCCATAACAAAGGCAGTAGAGGATAAGCTATCAGAAGAAATGTTAAAAGGAAATATTAAAAAGGGCGATAAAGTAAAGATGGATGTAAAAGATGAGGAGATAGTGTTTGTAAAATAATATATAATATAAATGGGCTGTCGTATGATAGCCCATTTATATTTGATAAAAATATTTAAAACTTTTTATGATATGGGTATTTATTTTTTTAAAACTTAGTGTAAAATAATAGAATGGAATGATAAATTTTGTTTATAAATAAAAAATCAATATTATTTGGATGTGGTATTATGGCAAAGATTAAAAATAAATTTGTTTGTCAAGAATGTGGATATGAGTCATTAAAATGGATGGGCAAGTGCCCAGAATGTGGAGTTTGGAATAGTTTTGTTGAGGAGATTGAAAATCCATCAAACAAAACATTTCTAGCAACAACAAGTATAGCAATGCCTTTAACAGTTGATGAGATAGAAATAACTGAAGAAGAAAGATTTAAAACTGGCTCAAATGAACTAGATAGAGTTCTAGGAGGGGGAATAGTTAAGGGTTCCCTTATACTTGTTGGCGGAGATCCAGGTATAGGTAAATCAACACTATTACTTCAAGTTTCTAAAAATCTTTCGGTTGAAGGATATAAGGTTTTTTATGTTTCAGGAGAAGAATCTGAAAAACAAATAAAACTAAGGGCAAAAAGACTAGATGTAAAAGGAAATAACCTATATATTGTATCTGAAACAAATTTAGATATAATTGAAAAGCAAATAGAGAATATAAAGCCTGATGTAGTAATAGTAGATTCTATTCAAACAATGTTTAAAATGGAACTACAATCAGCCCCAGGAAGTGTAAGTCAAGTTAGAGAATCAACGCTTACATTTATGAGAATAGCAAAGGGAATGTCTATTCCTATATTTATAGTAGGTCATGTTACAAAGGAAGGTTCTTTGGCAGGACCTAGGGTTTTAGAACACATGGTGGATACTGTTCTTTATTTTGAAGGAGAGAGACACCATACATACAGAGTAATTAGGGCTGTAAAAAATAGATTTGGTTCTACAAATGAAATAGGAATATTTGAGATGAAGGGAGATGGATTAAGGGAAGTTTTAAATCCATCAGAGGTTATGTTATCTGGAAGACCAGAGAATGTATCAGGTTCTTCAGTTGTATGTAGTCTAGAGGGAACTAGGCCAGTTTTGGTTGAAATACAAGCCCTTACATCTGCAACTGCATTTGGTATGCCAAGAAGAATGGCAACAGGAATTGACTATAATAGAGTTGTGCTTTTAATGGCTGTTCTTGAAAAAAGAGTAGGAATGCAGCTTCAAACATATGATGCCTATATTAATGTTGTTGGTGGTTTGAAGTTAGATGAACCTGCCTGTGATTTAGGTATAGTTTGTGCAATAGCCTCAAGCTTTAGGAATATCCCTATTGATTCGAAAACAGTAGTAATTGGTGAACTTGGACTTACTGGAGAAGTTAGAGGAGTTAATTTTATTGAAAAAAGAATACTTGAGGCACAAAAATTAGGCTTTGAAAAATGCATAATTCCGTATGAAAATCTAAAGACAATTGAGGGAGATATCGACATTAGAGTAATAGGAGTTAAAAATATATATGAAGTACTAGAAGAAGTATTAGGGGGATAGAAATATGAGATACCGTGAAATGGAACTTCTTAATGTTTTAAAACTAATGTCTCCTGGAACACCCCTAAGGGATGGACTTGAAAATGTATTGAAGGCAAAAACAGGTGGACTTATTGTTATTGGAGACCAAGAAGAAATAATGAAAATCGTAGATGGTGGTTTTTATATAAATAGCGAGTATTCTCCTTCTTATTTATATGAGCTTGCAAAGATGGATGGTGCCATTATAATAAGCAGTGATTTAAAGAGGATATTATATGCAAACACTCAGCTTATACCAGACCCTACAATTCCAACAACAGAAACAGGAACAAGGCACAGAACTGCAGATAGAGTTGCGAAACAAACAGGTAATTTAGTTATTGCAATATCCCAAAGAAGAAATGTAATAACTGTTTATAAGGGTAATTTTAAGTACGTCCTAAAGGATGCAAATATTATACTAACAAAGGCAAATCAAGCAATTCAAACGCTAGAGCGATATAAACAAGTTTTAGATGAAGCAATGTCAAATTTATCAGCACTTGAGTTTGAAGACTTGGTTACTGCTTATGATGTATCTGTGGCTGTTCAAAGAAATGAAATGGTTATGAGAATAGTATATGAAATAGAAAAGTATATATGTGAGCTAGGTAATGAGGGAAGACTTGTTTCAATGCAGCTAGATGATTTGGTTGATAATGTTGAGGAGGATGGAATACTTCTTATTAAAGATTATGCTGAAAGAGATGTTGCAGATGTGCAAAAGGCTATTAGAAATATATCTTCAGATGATTTAATAGATGTAAATGTTGTAAGCAAGGTTCTTGGGTATTCACCAGATTCAATGTTTGAGACAATGGTATCATCAAGGGGATATAGATTATTATCTAAGATACCAAAGTTACCTCAAGTTGTAGTTGAAAATATGGTAAAAACATTTGGCCAACTAAAAAATATATTAACTGCGTCAATAGATGATTTAGATGCAGTTGAAGGAATAGGTGAAGCAAGAGCAAGGGCTATTAAAGAAGGACTTAGAAAGCTTCAAGAACAGGTAATACTAAATAGAAGAATATGAAAAAGGTGTTGCATTGCAACACCTTTATAACATTGTAAATTTCCCCAAAGTAGTTAGGTTTTTGTATTCCTTTAATAGTATATCAAATAGATTCAAATCAAGAGAATCGCAAAGGGCAGCAAGATAATAAAGTTCTGAGCCTATTTCATCTTCTAATACTTCTCTGCAATTTTCGCATAGTTTTCCCTTAACTTGATAGGAAAGTATTTTGGCGGCATCTTCAAGAGAACATTCTTCTGGTAGCTTTTGTTTTTCACCATCGATTTTTACACAACCACAGTTGGTAACAGACTTGGCTATTGCTCTGTTTATTCTAGCCTGTGATTCACCAAGTTTTGTCATGATGTCTAGAATGCTTTTGTGTCTAACTAGGGATTCTGATACAGCATTTTGAAAATCGTCAATAATTATATCTTTCATGTGCTTAACACTCCTTTTTTAAGAAAATTAACAGGAGGTACAAAGCTTACAGATAATTCTTATCAGGTAAACTATGTTTTACTAATATTATAAATATTCTATCGTTATTATGTCAAATGTGTTGATGGTTTAAATAAATGATTTAACACAAGAAAACACCAGATAATATAATAAATTAAGAGTAAAAATAAATTTTTTGAAATTTGAGAAAAAAGAGGGGTTAATATGTTTAATATAGGTAGTAAGATTTATCATTATAAGTATGGTGGGGGAATAATTACTAATATTGAGGATAGAGAAGTTATGAATGAAATAAAAAGATACTACACAATAAATTTTTTAATAGATAATGTTGAGCTAATGATGCCCATAGATGAAAAAACTCATTCTAAACTGAGAAGTATTTCAAGTTTAAATGATATAGAAAGTATAAAAGAAATATTAAAAGAAAAGCCTAAAAAGTTGCCATTAAAATGGATTGACAGGTTAAAATTCTACACAGAAGCTATGACAAAGGGGGATATATTTATAATAGCTGAGGTAATTAGGGATATTAATGCAAATCGCAAAAATAAAGTGTTATCAAAAAGTGAAGAAAAAATTTTAGAGGATTTTATTTTATTACTATCAAGTGAAATTTCTTTAATTTTAGATGTATCAATCAATGAAACAAGAGACAAAATAATTAATAACTTATTGTCATAAAATTAATAAAAATATAATAATAATATCTTTCTATATAATTGCTTTTTTTTTATAATTGTTGTATAGTATAAATTAAAATATGGAAAATATATCAAATTACAAGGAGGTGTGTAAATGCTTAATAAAATATTTAGATGGCTGCTAACAATAATAGGTCTAATACTTGGTTATGTGGTTACAGCAGCTGTTTTAAAAATTGACTATGTAAAGCATTTATTCAGTATTAATCCAACATCTATTACTGCAATTATAGTTTATATCATAGGTACATTATTAATTGGAATTTTATTTTATTTGATTGCACCGTTTATTATTTCTCTAGTATGGAAAGCAACAGAGCTTTTAGAGAATGCTCTTCAAAAGCTACCAACCAACGATATAATAATAGGAGCAATGGGGCTTATTATAGGTCTTTTGATTGCATATCTTTTGATGAATCCAGTTGTTAGCTTTATGAAGGGAACAAATTCACTTTTAGCTGCAATAGGAATAGTTGTGGCAATTCTATTAGAAGTGATATTTGGTACACTTGGTATTAACCTTGCACTTAAAAAGAAGGAAGACTTATATAATATATTTACTTTTATGAAGAAGTTTACAAAAGATAAAAAACAAAAGGGAGATATAAAACAATCATCAAGTCAACCTAAAATTCTTGATACAAGTGTTATTATAGACGGAAGAATACTAGATATTCTTAAAACAGGATTTGTTGAAGGAACAATAGTAATACCTCAGTTTGTATTAGAGGAACTTAGACACATTGCAGATTCTTCAGATAACCTAAAAAGAGCAAGAGGTAGAAGAGGACTTGATATACTAAACGAAATACAAAAAGAGCTTCCTGTTACAGTTGAGATATGTGAAAGAGATTTTCCAAATGTAGCAGAGGTAGATAGTAAACTTTTAAAGCTTGCTGAGGTACTTGGAGGAAAGGTAATAACAAATGACTTTAATTTAAATAAAGTTGCAGAGTTTCAAGGGGTACCTGTTTTAAATATAAATGAGCTTGCAAATGCAGTAAAACCTGTTGTTATTCCAGGTGAAGAGATGAACATACACATAGTTAAAGATGGAAAAGAATCAGGACAGGGTGTTGCATATCTTGATGATGGAACTATGATAGTTGTTGAAGGTGGAAAGAAATATGTAGGTGAGGTTGTTGATGTTATTGTAACTAGTGTTCTTCAGACTGCTGCAGGTAGAATGATATTTGCAAAAATGAAAAATAGCCAAGATAAGGCGGTATAATAGAGTAAAGATGGTTACAGCTTTAATAGTTGCAGCAGGAAAAGGAAAAAGATTTGGAGCAGGATATAATAAGCAATATTATAAGATAAACAACAAAGAAATAATTGCAAGAACACTAGATGTATTTGAAGAGGCTAACTTCATAGATGATATAGTAGTTGTTGTTTCAGAGGATGAAGTGGATTATTTTAGAGAAAACATTATTGATAGATATGGATATAAAAAGGTTTCAAAAATAGTTAAAGGTGGACAAGAAAGACAACATTCTGTTTATAAAGGCCTACTTGAGTGCAGTGGAGCAGATATAGTTGTAATACATGATGGTGCAAGGCCTTTTATAAAAAAAGAACATATTTTTGAAACAATTGAAAAGGCAAAAAAGTTTGGTTCGGCTGCTGTTGCAGTAAAGGTTAAGGACACAATTAAAATAGCAAAGGATGGCTACTTTGATTCTACTCCTGATAGAAACATTCTTTATGCAGTTCAAACACCTCAAACATTTAGATATAATCTAATACTTTCTGCTCATCAGTATGCAATGGAAAAAAACATTCTATCAACTGATGATACAAGTTTGGTGGAACTTATGGGAGAGAAGGTTAGAATTGTAGAGGGATCCTATGACAATATTAAGATAACTACACCTGAGGATGCAGTATTTGCTGAACTTATATTAAAAAAATGAAATTTTTATAAAAAGCAGTTGCAATTTTCATGTGAAAGTAATATAATGTAGTATGTAAATTGAATTTGATTGGAAACAACGGCGTTTCCTTAAAATACACAATAGTGTATTTAAGGGGCGCCGTGTCTTATTTTTTGGAAAAATATTATGGGAGGTTTTGTTATGGCAAACGGAGTATCAAAAACTAATTTAAAAGAAGTGTTTGGTGAAAATGTTTTTAATGATGAGGTTATGAGGGAAAGACTACCAAAGAATGTATATAAGGCTTTAAGAAAAACAATGGATGAAGGACTTCCACTAGACCCATCAGTTGCAGATGTAGTAGCAAATGCTATGAAGGATTGGGCAATTGAAAAAGGAGCAACACACTATACTCACTGGTTTCAACCAATGACAGGAATAACTGCTGAAAAGCATGAATCATTTTTAAATACAGTGACAGAAGGAAAGGCTATAACTGAGTTTTCAGGTAAATCACTTATAAAGGGAGAACCAGATGCATCATCATTCCCTTCAGGTGGAATTAGAGCAACATTTGAAGCAAGGGGATATACTGTATGGGATTCAACTTCATATGCGTTTTTAAAGGAAGATGATGGAGGAATAACTTTATATATACCAACAGCCTTTTGTGCATACACAGGTGAGGCTTTAGATAAAAAGACTCCTTTACTTCGTTCAATGGAGGCTGTTTCAGAACAAGCACTAAGAGTTTTAAGACTTTTTGGTAACAAAACTGCAAAGAGGGTATTTGCAACAGTTGGAGCAGAACAAGAATATTTCTTAATAGATAAAGACTTATATCTAAAAAGAAAGGATTTAGTGTTTACAGGAAGAACTCTGTTTGGTGCAAAACCTCCAAAGGGACAAGAGCTTGAAGACCACTACTTTGGTAGCTTAAAAGAAAGAGTTGCAGCATTTATGAAGGAGATAGACATTGAGCTTTGGAAAATGGGCATACCAGTTAAAACAAAGCACAATGAAGTTGCTCCAGCACAACACGAAATTGCACCGATTTTTGAAAATGCAAATATAGCAACTGACCACAATCAAGTTATTATGGATACTTTAAAGAGAGTTGCAAATAGACACAATCTAGCATGTCTACTTCATGAAAAACCATTTGCAGGGGTTAATGGTTCAGGAAAGCATGATAACTGGTCACTTGCAACAAATGATGGCCAAAACCTTTTTGATCCAGGAAAAACACCACACGAAAACGCACAATTTTTGATATTCCTAAGTGCAGTTATTAAGGCAGTAGACGAATATGCTGAGCTTTTAAGGGCTTCTGCAGCAAATACTGGAAATGACCATAGACTTGGCGCAAATGAAGCTCCACCTGCTATTGTTTCAATGTTTTTAGGAGACCAATTAACAGGAATTCTAGAGAATATTGAAAATGGCAATGGAAATGAAAAGAGAGAAAGAGAGTATCTAAGAATAGGGGTTAATACACTACCACCACTACCAAAGGATGCAACAGATAGAAATAGAACATCACCTTTTGCATTTACAGGTAATAAATTTGAGTTTAGAATGGTTCCTTCATCTGCATCAGTTGCAAATCCAAATGTTGTTTTAAATACTGCTGTTGCAGAAGTTCTAAAGGAATTTGCAGACAGACTAGAAAAGGCTGATGATTTTGATGCTGAAGTTAATGAAATAGTAAGGGAAACTATCAAAAACCATAAGAGAATTATATTCAATGGAGATGGATATTCAGAGGATTGGGTAAAAGAGGCAGAAAAGAGAGGTCTTAAGAATATAAAAAATACAGTAGATGCAATTCCAGCTTGGATTTCAGATAAGTCAATAAATCTATTTACAAAGCACGGAGTATTTACTGAGGTTGAACTTAGAGCTAGATATGAAATTAAGCTTGAGGAATATATAAAGCACATTAACATTGAAGCTAGAACAATGGTGGATATGGTTAAAAAGCAAATAGTACCGGCAGTGATTAGAGAAATTACAGATGTTTCAAAATCAATAAATGAAATTAGATTGGCAATACCAAATGTTGATGTAGAAGCACAACTAGAATTATTAAATGATTTACAAGTGAATTTAAATTCTTTAAGAAAAGAAACACTAGAACTAGAAAAGGAACTAGAAAATGCTCATAGCTTTAATGGAGATATATATGAAAAGGCAGCAATGTTTAGAGATAAAGTAGCAGAAAAGATGAAACAAGTAAGAATCTATGGGGATAAACTTGAAACAATTGTAGATGAAAATAAATGGCCTTTCCCAAGCTATGAAAAGTTACTATTCTATGTTTAATGCTATATACAACATAACAACAGTGTTTTAACTGTTGTTATGTTGTTTTTTTATTTATATGTGGTATAATTTACATATGTTAGGAGGTGTAGTATGAGAATAGGACACGGTTATGATGTACATAAGCTAGTTGAAGGAAGAGACCTTATAATTGGTGGGGTTAATATACCATATGACAAAGGACTTTTAGGACACTCAGATGCAGATGTTCTATTACATGCAATAATGGATGCGATACTTGGAGCAGCTGCCTTAGGGGATATAGGAAAACATTTTCCAGATACAGATGAAAGATTTAAGGGTGCAGATAGTATTAAATTATTTGAACATGTAATTGAACTAATTCAAGAAAGAGGTTATAGGGTAAATAACATTGATGCAACTATAATTGCCCAAAGACCAAAGATGGCACCACATATTGAACAAATGAGAAAAAATATAGCAAAGGTTTGTAAGATAAGCGTTGATGATGTCAATGTAAAGGCAACAACAGAGGAGGGGCTTGGATTTACAGGAGAAGGGCTTGGGATATCAGCCCATGCTGTTTGTACTATTATAAGGGGGTAATTACATGATTGAGGTAATGGGGCTAACAAAAAAGTTTAAAGAGGTAACGGCAGTTGATAACATCAGTTTTAAAGTTAACAAAGGTGAAATAGTTGGACTTTTAGGAGAAAATGGTGCAGGAAAGACAACCACATTAAGAATGATTTCTACTATGCTAAAGCCTAGTTTGGGTACAGCAAAAATATGTGATTTAGACCTTATCAAAAATCCAGATGAGGTTAGAAAAAAGATAGGGATTTTGTTTGGTGGAGAGGTAGGACTGTATGATAGGTTAACTGCGAGGGAAAACATAAAGTATTTTGCAGACCTAGGTGGGCTTTCAAATGAGGAAGCCAATAGAAATATAGATATGTTAGCCGAAATGCTAGATATGAAGGAATATATAGATAGGCGTGTTGGAAAGTTTTCGAGGGGTATGAAACAAAAGGTAGCGATTGCAAGGGCAATCGTACACAATCCTGAGGTAATGCTCTTTGACGAGCCAACAATAGGTTTAGATGTTTCATCAAGTGCCATTGTTCAGGATTTTATTTTAGATTGTAAAAAAAGACAAAGGGCAATAGTTTTTTCAAGTCATAGCATGAGGGAAGTTGAAAAACTTTGTGATAGGGTTGTTATTATAAACAAAGGGAAACTTGTTTATGAAGGAACAGTTGAAGACTTAAAAAATGAAAACAATGGCGAAGATTTAGAAAGAGTATTTTTAAGAATGGTAGGGGGTAAAAATGAATAGTTTATGGGGTATTGTTTTTAAAAAGGAATTAAAGGATTTGTTTAGAGACAAGAAAACTGTAATTACGTCTATTATATTACCATTAGTGTTATTCCCAATAATATTTGGATTGATGGGCAAAAGTGCAAAAAGCTCAGTAGAAAAGGTTACAAAAGAAGTTAAAATTGCTTATGTTGGAGAGGATAATTCTCTTAAAAAGTTTTTAGCTAGCGCACCTAATATAAAAATAATTAATTCAAAGGACTATCAAGAGGATGTTAAAAAAGGTGATGTTTATTTAGCGGTAGTTGTAGGAGATAGATTTGAAGAAAAACTATCTCAAGACAAGATGGCAGATATAAAAATAATATATGATTCAGATAGTGGAGACTCTCAAACTGCTATGTCGGTAGTAAGAGATATGATAAATGCATATAAGGAAGAGGTTGTCAAAAACAGACTTCTTTCAAAGGGGATTGATGTATCTATTTTAAATCCAATTGAAATTAAAGATGAGCCTTTAAAGAAGGAAAAGGCAAATGAAGGAGCATTAGTTTTAAATATGCTACTTCCACTTTATCTATTAATATATGCTGTAACAGGTCCTATGGCTGCTGCTATTGATTTAGGAGCAGGAGAAAAGGAAAGGGGAACACTAGAGCCTCTTCTTACAACTCAAGCTAGTAGGATGCAACTTTTGTTTGGTAAACTTTGTGCCATTTCTGTCATGGGGATTATAGGTACAACTTCTTCTCTAACAGGGTTAATGATTGCATTTAAAAATTCACCAGACTTTTTTGGAAGTGCAAATTTAAGCTTGTCTGTTGGTTCAATTGCTTTGATAGGATTGACTGCAATAGTATTAAATATGATTTTTGCATCAGTTGAGCTTGCTGTAAGTATATATGCTAAATCATTTAAAGAGGCTCAAACATATCTAACTCCAATAACAGTGGTTGGAATGATTGCAGCCTATGGGACATTTATGCTAGATGTAAAAAATGCTTCTATAATGTTATTTAATGTTCCACTTGTAAATATTGCATTGATTTTAAAGGAATTTATTATAGGAGTATACAATCCTTTGCATATATCAATTACATTCGCATGGGCAATAGTTTATATACTAGCTTCAATATTATTTGCAAGGTATATGTTTAGTAGAGAGGATGTAATTTTTAGAACGTAATAGGGGCTGTCGCTCAAATTAAACTATAGTCTGTTAATAAATTAGAGCCATTAAACAATTAAAGAAGTATATTGATATAAACAATAGAAACTCTTAGATTTTTGACTTTAAAAATTCTGTAACCCGGAACACGGATGTTCCGGGCCGAGGTCGCCTCTAGGACAGAGGCTGACGAGGGTAAGAATTTTTAAACAAAGAAAATCTTAGAGTTTCTTTATGAAATACCATAATACTTCGTAATTGTTAATGGCTCTTTTGTTGCAGTAAAACTTCTGCGACAGTCCCTAAATGTATAATTTTTTAAACTAAATCATTTAATAGTTCACTCATATTCGTAGTAATATAATTAATCTTCTCCTCAAGTAATTTTTTACTCTCTAAATATATATCATCAACTTCAACCAATTTTAGTCTGTTTTCTATATTGCTTAATTTTTTATAGGACTGAGTAAATAAACTGTTAAGTAGATAGCCCTTTGATGAATGGTCGGCATTACAAAGATATAGGCATTTTAAAAATCCAAAGCTTTGAGAAAAATAAGAAAGAGATGATAAGTATTCCCTGTATATTTCCCGATATATAGGCATAGATTCTTTTGAAACTTTAATTCCTTTAAGGTGATAGGAAAGATTAAGTAAGGCTTTTTCAAGTGAGTTCATTTTAAAAATTACACCAACAAGTGAAGGTTCTTTTATTTTTGTTTCCAAGGGGAAAACCTCCTCTATATATTTTATACTATAAGATATGCTGAGGATTTTATTAAGATGTTTGTAATATTTGTTGTGTTTTTTCTACACTAAAGTTTAAATGTTTGTAATCATCAAATAATATTCTGTCCGTATATTATGGACATATGAATAAATATTTATTGTGCTGACTGTAAAATAATAGTCATACAAAGATATAACGAGTAATAACTATATATTAAGAGAAATTAGTGTATAATTTAGATAAAAGGTATTAAATGATTAATTATTTAAAAATATAAGTGTTTTTAGTAACTTTTCAAATTGAATTTTTTTGTCGAGTAGTGTATATTAAAATTAAGATAATTTAAAATTTTTATAGGAATGAGGGAATTATATGCAAGTTACTTTCGAAATGATTAAAGATGCTCAAAAAAGACTAGATGGAGTAATAAGAAAAACAGAACTCTCCAAATCCTATAGTTTAACTCAATTAACTGGAATGAACGTATTCATAAAGGCAGAAAACAGACAGATAACAAATGCTTTTAAATTAAGAGGGGCTTATAATAAAATTGCTAGTTTAACAGAAGAAGAAAAAAGAAGAGGAGTAATTGCATCATCTGCAGGAAATCATGCACAGGGTGTTGCTTTTGCAGCAAAGGCATACGGTATAAATGCTACAATATGTATGCCTGAGACGGCACCAAAAACAAAGGTTGAGTCAACAAAGTCCTATGGTGCAAATGTTGTTCAACATGGACTTGTGTATGATGATTGCTATCAAAAGGCTGTTGAAATTCAAAAGGAAACAGGAGCCACATTCGTACATCCATTTAATGACCCTTATGTAATTGCAGGACAAGGAACAATAGGTATAGAAATACTAGATGAATTAAGTGATGTAGATGCAGTAGTTGTTCCAATTGGAGGTGGCGGAATAATATCAGGTATTGCTGTTGCAATGAAGGAAATTAAGCCTAGTATAAAGGTTATAGGTGTACAAGCGGAGGTTATTGCATCAACAAGAGCATCCTTAGATGCAGGAAAGATAGTGACTTTACCTGGGGTTAAGTCATTAGCAGATGGTATTTCGGTAAGAACGCCAGGGGATTTAACATTTGATATAATTAAAAAATATGTTGATGATGTTGTAACTGTTTCTGAAGAAGAAATTGAAGATGCTATATTTAGACTTCTACAAAAATCAAAATTAGTAGTTGAAGGAGCAGGTGCAACAACTGCAGCTGCAGTTATAAATGGTAAGGTTAATATGCCAAATAAAAATGTTGTGTGCGTTTTAACGGGTGGAAATATTGATCCTATGGTACTTTCAAATATAATTCAAAAGAAAAATTCATAATAATACTAAAAAAGTTCCATTTTAAATGGGACTTTTTTAGTATATATGTTGAAAAAAAACGAATTAATATATAAAATTGTATTAGCATATTAATTTACGGAGGTGTATCATGGAGAGAGTTAGATTTGCCCCAAGTCCAACTGGGCATTTGCATATAGGTGGTGCAAGAACAGCACTATTTAATTATCTTTATGCTAAAAGAACAGGCGGAAAGTTTTTATTAAGAATTGAAGATACTGATTTAAATCGTTCAACAGAAGAATCAGAAAAGGTTATAATCGAAGGCCTAAAATGGTTAGGCATTAATTGGGATGAAGGTATAGAAGTTGGCGGAGAACATGGCCCATATAGATCAACTGAAAGAGTTGATATTTATAATCCATATGTTGAAAAGCTTTTAGAAGAAGGAAAGGCATATCTTTGCTACTGTTCAGAAGAAGAGCTAGAAAGGGAAAGAGAAGAGGCTCTTAAAAAGGGTGAAATGCCTAGATATTCAGGTAAATGTAGACATTTAACAAAGGAAGATAGAGAAAGATTAGAAAAAGAAGGAAGAAAGCCTGTTGTTAGATTTAGGGTGCCAAACAATGAGCCTATTATAATAGAGGACCTAGTAAGAGGAAGAGTAGAATTTAATTCAAACGATATAGGTGACTTTATAATCGTTAAATCAGATGGTATTCCTGTATATAACTTTGCAGTTACAATAGATGACTATCTAATGGAAATTACAACTGTAATCCGTGGAGAAGAACATCTTTCAAATACACCAAGACAAATATTAATATACAAAGCTCTTGGATTTGATGTTCCAAAGTTTGCACACGTTTCACTTATACTTGGAAAAGATAGAACAAAGATGAGTAAGCGTCATGGTTCAACATGGGTTGAACAATACAAAGATGCAGGATATTTACCAGAGGCAATTAATAATTTCCTTGCTCTACTTGGATGGTCACCAGAGGGAGAAGAAGAGATATTCTCTATGTCAGAACTTGAAAATATATTTGATATAAATAGAGTTAGCAAAAACCCAGCTGTTTTTGATATTGATAAATTAAATTACATAAATGGAATTTATATTAGAAAATCAGAACTTGATAAGATAGTTGATTTGGCTATTCCTCATCTAATCAAGGCGGGATTTATTGATGAAGATTTTGTAAAAGAAAACAGAGAGTGGATTTCAAAGGTTGTGGATGCTGTAAGAGGCGGTCTATCATATGTTGGTGAAATAGTAAATCATGTTGGAATATTCTTTGGAGAAGAAGTTAAATTAGAAGACGATGAAGCTAAGGAAGTTTTAAAACAAGAGCATATTCCTGCACTATTAGACGAATTTAAGAATATATTATTAGAAACTGAAACTGTAACTAAGGAAAATGCAAAGGAAATAATGAATGAAATTAAAAATAGAACTGGAGCAAAGGGTAAGGCATTATTTATGCCTGTTAGAGTTTCAGTTACTGGTCAAGTACATGGACCTGAGCTTGTGAATATTCTTGAAATATTAGGCAAAGATTTATTAATAAAGAGAATTGATTATGTAAGACAAAATTTGTTATAATTAAATAAAAAAATAATTTTTTAAAAGCAATGAAGGGAAGAATAAGGATTTAATCCATTTCAGAGAGTAGCTATCATTGGCTGTAAGTAGCTACATGGACACTCCTTTAGTGCGTCCTCGAGCTTTTCTACCGAAATAAAAGTAGGTGGAAACGGTTAAAACCGTTATAATTTTTAAGTGAGGCTTATGCCTAATTAGAGTGGAACCACGGAGTGCCCCTTCGTCTCTAAAGAGATGGAGGGGTTTTATTATATGGAAAGAGGTGAAAATATGGGAATTAAGGTATTTAATACTATGACAAGACAAAAAGAGGATTTTGTTACTGTAGAACCTGGTGTGGTTAAGATGTATGTTTGTGGTCCTACTGTTTATAATTTTTTCCACATAGGTAATGCAAGAACATTTATAGTGTTTGATACTATTAGAAGGTATCTAGAGTATAGGGGATATGATGTAAAATTTGTTCAAAACTTTACTGACATCGATGACAAAATGATAAAAAGAGCAAATGAAGAAGGTGTTACAGTAAAGGATGTTGCAGAAAAGTATATTGGAGAATACTATAAGGATGCAGATGGATTGAATCTTAAAAGAGCAACTGTAAATCCAAGGGCAACTGAGTTCATGAATGAAATAATATCTTTTGTTAAGGATTTAGTAGATAAAGGATATGCTTATGAGGTTGATGGAGACGTATACTTTGACACTACTAAATTTAAAGAATATGGTAAATTATCACATCAAAGCATAGAAGACCTAGAAGCTGGAGCAAGAATTGATGTAGATGAAAGAAAAAGAAATCCAATGGATTTTGCACTTTGGAAGGCAAAAAAGCCAGGTGAACCAGCTTGGCAAAGCCCTTGGGGAGAAGGAAGACCAGGATGGCATATAGAATGTTCAACTATGGCATGTTCATTACTTGGTGAAACAATAGATATTCATGGAGGTGGAGCTGACCTTGTGTTCCCACACCATGAAAATGAAATAGCACAAAGTGAAGCAAGAAATGGCCATCCATTTGCAAAGTATTGGATGCATGCAGCATACCTAAATGTAAACAATCAAAAGATGTCAAAGTCTCTAAACAACTTCTTTACAACTAGAGAAATACTAGAAAAGTATGATGTAGAAGTTGTTAGAATGTTTATGCTTTCAGGACATTATAGAAATCCAATTAACTTTAGTTTAGACTTGCTAGACCAAGCAAAAGCAGGACTTGACAGAATATACAATTCAATTGGAAACCTTGAACATGTAATAGAAGTGTCAAATATAGAAGTATTAAAGGAAGATGAAAAAGAATTCAATAAGAAATTAGATGAATATAAAAATAGATTCATTGAAGTAATGGATGATGACTTTAATACAGCAGATGGTATATCTGTTATATTTGATTTAGTAAGGGACATAAATACTAATATAAATGAATCAAGTTCAAGGGAGATTGCTAAAAAGGCATTAGAGTTAATAAGAGAATTAGGAAGTCCTTTAGGAATACTTCAAAAATCAACTAGGTCTTCGTTAGAAGAGGAAATAGAAAAACTTATAGAAGAAAGACAAAGGGCAAGAAAGGAAAAGAATTTTGCTCTAGCAGATAAAATAAGAGATGATTTAAAGGCTAGAGGAATAATCCTAGAAGATACTCCACAGGGAGTAAGATGGAAGAGGGCATAATAAAATTAGATGTCGCACAAATACTTGTGCGACATCTAATTTTTAGAAATATATATTAAAAACTGTGTGGGTGGAGAATGAAAAAATAAATGCAATTAACATTCCTACAAAAACATCTGTTGGATAATGGGCTCCTAGGTAAACTCTAGAAATACCAACAAGCAAGGCAACAGATAAAAAGACTATTGCCAAATGAGGCATATATAGCGATAATATAATAAATACAGAAAAGGCTGCTGTTGTATGTCCAGAAGGGAATGAATAATCCTCTAGATTCAAGTTAAAATTACATATATCTTTAATAATCCAGTATGGGCGTGGTCTTGAAAAAATGTTTTTAATAAAATGGACTAAAATATGGCTAGTGGATAGGGAAGTTATAATTTCTAATCCACATTTTCTTGTGTTATCTTTGCCAAATGTAATCATAGCAAGTGGCAACAAAATAGTAAAAATAGGGCCACCAAGATGTGTTATAGTAGGCATAATTTTATCTAGTAGTTTGCATTTATAGAATTGGCTAAAAAGATAGAGGAGTTTAATGTCATTATTAAAAATAATATTTAAAACCTTTTTCATGGCAACCTCCATGTTTAATAAACTTGGTATTTATATAATAATATATTTTTGTTATTATTGTGTAAAGAGTATTTTAAAAATTTGAAAGAAAGGGTTTTTTCATGAATAATTTTAGCTTTGATAAGTATATAGGGCTTAGTGAAAAAGAAGTTAGGTTGTTAAATCCAATTATTTGGGCATATATTGGAGATGCTGTATATGAAACTTTTGTTAGAAGTTATTTAATAACAAAAGGCATATCTAAACCTAATGAAATTCACAAAAGCTCAATTAAGTATGTAAAGGCTGCAAATCAGGCAAAAATATTAAAGGACATAGAAGACATATTAACAGAAGAAGAAGCAGATGTAGTTAGAAGAACTAGAAATGCTAAAGTAGGACATGTTCCTAAAAACGCTAATATATTTGATTATAAAATGGCTACTGCCTTTGAAGGGCTTATTGGTTTTTTGTATCTGACTAAGAGATTTGATAGACTTGATGAGATTATAGAGAAAACTTTGTTTAATGAAAATATAAATGAATAATTTAGGGATGGTGAAATTATGGAAGCAAAATTAAAGGTAAATCTTATAGCCTACACACCAGATGCAGAGAAGATAGTTGCATCTGCTGCAAAACTTTGTTACAGTTCGGTTGGAGTTGAGGAAATATCAAAAAAATTAGATGATGCTTCAACAGAGAAGTTTTTGAATATGTTAATTTCATTAGGACATGAATCACCAATTGAGCACATTAACTTTACATTTGCAGTAGAAGGAATTTCACGTGCATGTAGTCATCAATTGGTAAGACATAGAATTGCTTCTTATTCACAACAAAGCCAGAGATATGTTAGATTAAATCAATTTGAATACGTTGTTCCACCGGCTATTTTAGATAATGAAGAGGCATTATCTTTGTTTATTGAAGCTATGAAAAAGGATCAGGAGTATTATGATAGAATATCAGCTATTTTAAAGGAGCAACATAAGGTTAAACTAATTAGTGAAGGAGAAGACGAAAAAGTAGCTGAAAGAAAGGCTGAAAAAATGGCAATAGAGGATGCGAGATATGTTTTCCCAAATGCATGTGAAACAAAAATAGTTTTCACTATGAATGCTAGAACACTTCTTCATTTCTTTAATCACAGATGTTGTCAAAGGGCCCAATGGGAGATTAGAGAAATGGCAAATGAAATGTTAAAACAAGTAAAGAAGGTGGCTCCAACAATATTTAAATATGCAGGTCCATCATGTGTAAAGGGTGCTTGTAAAGAAGGAAGTATGACATGTGGTAAAGCTGCTGAAATGAGGGAAAAATATCTACAAAGCTATTAGAAAGGAAGATATATATGGATAAAAAGATGAAGGACAGAAACAGAAGAAAACCGGAACAAGTAAATGAAAATGTAGAAAATATTGTAGAGGGTAAAAACCCTGTAATTGAAGCCCTAAAATCAGATACAACTGTTGAGAAGATTTTTATAGCAAAGGGAGGAGAAAAGGAAGGCCCAATAAAATTAATTCAGGCTCTAGCTAAGGAAAAGGGTGTTCCTGTAATTGAAGTTGATAAAAAGAAATTAGATGATATGTCAATAATAAAGGTGCATCAAGGAGTTGTTGCAGTAATATCACCATATGAATATTCAACAGTTGATGAAATACTAGATTATGCTAAAGAAAAAGGAGAAGACCCATTTGTTGTTCTATTAGATGAGATAGAAGATCCTTATAATCTAGGTTCAATAATACGTTCAGCCAATATATTTGGAGCACATGGTGTAATTATACTTAAGAGAAGATCAGCACTTGTAACACCAACGGTAATAAAAGCATCGGCTGGTGCTGCTATGCATACAAAAGTTGCAAAGGTTACAAATCTTACTCAAACAATAAAAGAGCTTAAGGATAGAGGACTTTGGATAATAGGAACTGATATGGATGGAGAAATAAGTTATAAAAGCAATTTAAAAGGTCCTGTTGGTATAGTTGTTGGTAGTGAAGGAAAGGGTATGTCAAGATTGGTGAAGGAAAACTGCGACATAATTGTAAAGATACCAATGCAAGGACAGGTTAATTCTTTAAATGCATCAGTTGCAGCTGGTGTTGTTATGTATGAAGTAATAAGACAGAGGGGAATATAAAGTGGCAAAAGCAAAATACATGTTTGTTGACGGATATAATGTTATAAACCAATGGGAAATACTAAAAAGTATAAAGGACGATAACTTAGAGTATGCTAGAGATAAATTGGTTGATATGCTTCAAGAATATGCATCTGTAAACAATATAAATGTTGTTGTTGTTTTTGATGCCCATCTTCAAAAGGGAAATATTGAAAATAGAATGGTGGTTGGGAAAATAGAAGTTGTATTTACAAAAGAGGGAGAAACAGCAGACTGCTTTATAGAGAGAAATGTTCCTCTTCTTTCTAAAAAAGGTCAAGTAGCTGTTGTTACATCTGATTATATAGAACAGAGAATAACGCTTCAAATGGGTGGACTTAGAATGACACCAACTGAGCTCTGGTATGAAATAAAATTGCTTGAAAAAAATATCGAAAAAAAGAAAAAAGTATCATATGCTGATGAAGTTAATAGGCTTTCTGATATAATAGATAAAGATATCTTGGAAAAACTTGAGAAAATTCGTCGAAAGCATTGAAAATGCTTGATTTATGCAAAATAAAGGGTTATAATTTAAGTTAGTTGAGGCCTTTGGTCTAGGGGGGATTAGATTGAACTTAAATTATGTTGCTAAAAATGCATTGGTAAAATATGATGAAATGATGGATGAAGAAGTTGTTGAACTAGCAAAAAAAGGGGATACTAGGGCAGAAGAATATCTTATAAATAAGTATAAAAACTATGTCAAATCTAAATCTAAAAGCTATTTTTTAATTGGGGCAGAAAAAGATGATTTGTATCAAGAGGGTATGATAGGGCTTTACAAAGCTATTAGAGATTTTAGGCCTGAAACACTTGCGTCATTTAGAGCTTTTGCTGAAATATGTATAACAAGACAAATAATAACTGCAATAAAAACTGCAACAAGGCAAAAACACATTCCGTTAAATAGCTATGTGTCATTAAACAAGCCTGTTTATGATGAAGAATCTGACAGAACACTTATGGATGTTTTGTCAACGGTACATATTTCAGATCCAGAAGAGCTAATAATAAGCAAAGAACAAAGAAGAAAAGTTGAAAGAAGAATGTATGAAGTATTAAGTGAATTAGAGTTAGAGGTTTTAAGAAGTTATTTAAATGGAAAATCATATCAAGAAATAGCTTGTGATTTAGACAGACATGCTAAATCAATAGATAATGCACTTCAAAGAGTTAAGAGAAAAATAGAGAAACTCCTTACAGAAGAATAAGTATATTGACATATTTTTTGAAAGAGTGTACAATATAATATCGAAGTGTATACCCTGTTTGCCCATGTAGCTCAGTAGGCAGAGCGTCACCTTGGTAAGGTGGAGGTCGTCGGTTCAATCCCGATCATGGGCTCCAGTATTTTACAAACAAGAAACACCGGGGTAAGTTTACAATGTAAATTAGCAAACTCCCGTTGGAGTTGCTTAAATTTCCTGTGGAGATATAGGTAACTAAATTGATGAAGCAGGATAGGATATATAGAAAGTAAATACATAATAAAGGAGGAGAAGACAAATGGCAAAGGCGCATTTTGAGAGAACCAAGCCACACGTAAACATAGGAACAATAGGACACGTTGACCACGGTAAGACAACACTTACAGCGGCAATAACAACAGTATTAGCTCAATACGGAAGAGCACAAGCAACAAAGTATGACGAAATAGACAAGGCACCAGAAGAAAAGGAAAGAGGAATCACAATCAACACAGCACACGTTGAATATGAAACTGAAACAAGACACTACGCACACGTTGACTGTCCAGGACACGCTGACTACGTAAAGAACATGATTACAGGAGCAGCACAAATGGACGGAGCAATCCTAGTAGTTAGTGCAGCAGATGGTCCAATGC
>JAOAFH010000182.1 GCA_026416355.1 Clostridiales bacterium
GGTCTCGTGGGCTCGGAGATGTGTATAAGAGACAGAACCAAGTTTTGGGTATATTCTTGGTTTTATAATTTGTGCGTATATAGTTGGTAAATTGATAGAACTATCAAAAAAATTGAATTTTATTAAGATTCTAACAGCATCAATAGTTGGTGTAGCAATGATTTATATTATAGGAGCTATATATTTATATTTAATATTGAATTTTTATTTACATAAATCAACAACTATTTATTGGGTAATAAAAAATGGTATATTAATTTTTTTACCAGCTGATTTATTAAAATGCTTTATTGCAACTATTGTTGGAACTAAGTTAAAAAAAGTTTTATAAAAGTAAGCACCATTGTTTTATGCGTAAAATATTTAAATTTCTTATAAAGCAATGGTGCATTTTTTATCGGTTATAAAAACTACTTAAAGAAACTTCTCCTGAAAAAACTCTAATTATATTATTATTATGCTCAACAATCAAATACCCTTCATCATCTATGTCTAACACTTTTGCTTCAATTGTTTCTTTTAAGTTGTTAATTTTCACTATTTGATTTTTCAATATGGAAAATTCACGTACAATATCAATAGATTTTTTTATATTTTTATTTAAGATAAAGTCTAAATAAAGCTTTTCAAAGTTATTTACAATATTAGTGAATAGTTTTTTTCTATCAATTGTTTTTTTAGTTTCTAGTTTAATAGATGTTGCTAAATTTCTTAGTTCAATAGGGAAATCTTCTTCATCGGTATTAACATTTATTCCTATACCGACAATAATATAATTTATTTTATTTAGCTCTGCACTCATTTCTGTTAAAATTCCACATACCTTTTTATTATTAATTAATATATCATTAGGCCATTTTATAAAAGATGAAACACCTAAATTAATTAATGAAGTATGAACTGCGGCTGCTGCAATTATTGATATTTTATGAGCTTCTGAAGGTAAGATTTCAGGCGATAAAATAATAGACATCCAAATGCCTTTATACTTAGGGGATATCCATTGTCTACCTAGTCGTCCTCGTCCTAGTGTTTGTTCTTCTGCTACCAATATAGTTCCATTTGTATTTGAGTCGATAGCTATTTTTTTAGCTTGAATATTTGTTGAGTCAATTGTATCATAATGAATTATTTCTTTACCAATCAGTGATGTGTTTAATAATGTTTTTAACTCATAAGCATTTAGAATATCAGGAGAATCAATTATTTTATATCCTAGATTATTTTGTGAATCAATAATATAACCATCCTTCTTCAAACCATTTATATGTTTCCAAATAGCAGCTCTAGATATTCCTAGTCGTTTACTCATTTCTTCACCTGATATATAGCTGTCTGTATTTTTAAGAATCTCAAGTATCTTTTCTTTCATATATCCACCTCTAAAAATACACTTTAATTGTATGTTATAATTATTACAACACAATTATATAATTTGTTTAGCTAATTAATCAATAAAGTAATAATAAAAAAATATTGAATTATTAGGAATAAATTGTTAAAATATTATAGAGGTGTCATAATGAAAAAATTAGCAAAAATAATCTTGCTCAAATTTTTACTATTTAATTTATTATTTTTTAAAGTACAAGCTGTTGAAATTAACAGCAAATCAGCAATAATTATAAATGCTCAAAATGGTCATGTTTTATACGAAAAAAACTCAAATGATGTTAGAGCAATTGCATCATTAACAAAATTAATGACGTTTTATACTTATATTGATGAATTGGGTTATGAAAATCTACTATATGATAATTACAAATATAATATAGACAATAGTAAATACAGTGTAGATATGCCAATTCTTCCTGTAAACAAGGGTGAAGTTGTAAAAATTGAAGATTTATTTAAATCCATGTTGGTGTTTTCTGCCAACAACGCACCTGAAGCATTAGCTGATAGTTTTAAGCAAAAGAAAAATTTAAACCTAGTTGATGAAATGAATTTAAAAGCAAAAGATATTGGACTTAATAATACACATTATTTTAACACAAATGGTTTAACTGAAGGCGAAAGGTATAATACATCAACAGCAAAAGAACAAGCCAAGCTAGCGTATGAGATATTGAAAAAATATAGATTTATATTAGATTATACATCAATTAAGCAGTTTCAATACAATGGCAAAACATTTGATAGTACCAACTGGTTATTAGGAAAAGTAGAAGGTTTAGATGGTCTTAAAACAGGATATACCAAGGAAGCAGGTTATTGTTTTATTGGTACAATTGATTTATCAAAAACGATTGGCAAAGGTATGCCTCTTAGAATAATTACAGTTGTTTTAGGCTCTGATACAAAAGATAATAGATTTAAGGATACATTAAATCTAATAAAATACATAAAAGAAAATTATGAAAATCATATAATTAATAACGATAACGAATATATAATTTACAATAATAATTATAAAGGCAACAAAATTGTTGGTAAGATAAAAGAAAAAGACTATATTTTAAAGAACAAAAACGAAAAAATAGAAATTAAGTTTATTCCATCTGATAATTTAACTAAAAATATAGAGAAAAATGATGTTGTCGGAAAAGTATTAATTAAATCTTCAGTTGACACAAAGGAATTAAAAGTGTTAGCAACAGATAATTATAGAAAAAAGAATTTGTTTGAGAGGTTGATTGAAAAAATTAAGCAAATAATCAGTGGGTTGGGGTGGTAACAATGGAAAACCAAATTATTAAAGAAGAATTGATAAATCTTTGTGAACAATTCATAAAATTAGCACAAAAACTACTAAAAGAAAATAAAATAACTGAAGAGGAATATTTTGAATTAACAAAGCATAAAATTGAGTTTATTAAGGAACATGGTAATAAATTGGGGATGAATTAATGAATAAGATTAATAAAATAAAAAATATTATTTTCCTTTCTTTTATTATTTTAATGATTTCAATGGTGGTTTACTTTAAATTATATAATTTAAATAATATACAACAAATTATATCCTCAAAGGGAAGGTTGGCGCCAATAATTTTCTTTATTCTATGTATATTAAGACCTATTATGTTGCTTCCTATTGGTTTGTTTTCTGTATTAGGTGGCATTATGTTTGGAGCTATTAAAGGAACTATATTGACTGTTTTAGCTAGCGTAATTGGTTCTGTTATTGCTTATTATATTGCATTGTTTTTGGGAGCTGATTTTTTTGTAAGTTATTTTGGTAAAAGCATAAATAAATATAATCTCGAAAATAAAAATGCATTTAAAGTTACTTTTTTAATGAGAGTAATACCTATCTTACCCTGTGATTTTGTAAGTTATATTTGCGGGCTATCTAAAATCAATTTATTTAAATATATATTAGGAACTTTTCTAGGAATAATACCTGGGACATATATTTATAGTAGTTTTGGAAGTTCATTAAACAACATATATTCTAAACAGTTTATTTTCTCTATAATAATGTTGTTAATATTGACTATTGTGCCTATTATAATAAAAAAGAGATCAAATGATTTCGATATTCTAAACGGTGAAATTACTAATGAAGAAAATATTGACATTAATACTACAAAATAATATAATCATAAAAAAGGGGAGTAGCTCGACTCATTAGAGTGTAACCAATCGTCATCGCGACTTAATTTTTGTCCGGTTGGTTAGCAGGCTATTGCTTGTGAGTAAGACCTTTATCCAGTAATATGGATAAAGGTCTTTTTGTTTTGTAATAATAAGTATGAAGGAGGAATGTTAAAATGAAGGAATTTTACAAGCTAGGCGTCCAAGAAATTTTTCAGCACTTTTCTACAAATTCAAATGGTTTAGAGGATGAAGAAGCACAAAAAAGAATACAAGAGTATGGATATAACGAGTTTGTAGAGAAAAAAAGAAAATCAACTTTTGAAAAATTTATTAATCAATTTAAAGATTTTTTGGTTTTAATTTTAATAGTAGCTGCTATTGTATCGGGACTTGTAGGTGAAGTTCCAGATACAATAATTATTCTTTTAGTTGTAGTTTTAAATGCTATTTTGGGTGTGGTACAAGAAAATAAAGCAGAAGAATCATTAAACGCACTTAAAAAAATGGCAGCTCCTTTAGCTCATGTTATTAGAAATGGAGTATCGAAAGAAATTCCTGCAAGAGAATTAGTAGTAGGAGACATAGTGTTACTTGAGGCAGGTAAATATGTACCAGCAGATCTAAGATTAATTGAGGCTGCAAATTTAAAAATAGAAGAATCAGCTTTAACAGGTGAATCAGTGCCTGTTGATAAGATTAATGAAATTATTGAAGAGGATAATATACCTATAGGTGATAGAAAAAATATGGCATTCATGTCATCAATGGTAACATATGGTAGAGGCAAGGGGATAGTAGTTGCAACAGGTATGAACACTGAAATAGGTAAAATAGCAAATATGATAGCAAATGTTGAAGATGAAAGTACTCCACTTCAAGAAAAGTTAGAAGAAGCCGGTAAATGGATGGGGATTTCTGCACTTGTTATATGTGGTGTTATGTTTGGAATTGGAGTTTTTGAAGGAAGAGAAATATTTGAAATGTTTATGACAGCAGTTTCATTAGCAGTTGCAGCAATACCTGAGGGTCTACCAGCTATTGTAACAATAGTTCTAGCAGTTGGTGTTCAAAAGATGATCAAAAGGAATGCCATTGTTAGAAAGCTACCAGCAGTAGAGACATTAGGTTGTGCAACAGTAATTTGTTCAGATAAAACAGGAACATTAACACAAAATAAAATGACAGTAAAAAAGATGTATTCAATAAATGGTTATGCTGATGATATACATGATGTAAAAAAGATTTTTCATATAGCTAATTTATGTAATGATACAAAAGTTGTAGTTGAAAATAATAATATTAAACTAATTGGGGACCCTACTGAAACTGCTTTGGTTGATTTTGCAATAAAATCAGGAATTGATAAAAGAGATCTTGATAACAATTTTGAAAGAGTTGATGAAATACCATTTGATTCAGATAGAAAGCTAATGACAACTTTCAATAAAAACAAAGATAAATATGAAGTTAATGTTAAAGGAGCCCCTGATATACTTCTTTCAAAGTGCAAATTTATATTTGATAATGACAAAGTTAGAGATATTACTGAAATAGACATTCAAAAAATTAAAAGCGTAAATGAAGAATTAGCATCCAATGCCCTTAGAGTATTGGCATTTGCATATAAACAAGTGGATGAAATTGATAAAGTTACTGCTGAAGAAAATCTAATTTTTGTTGGTCTAATAGGAATGATAGACCCACCTCGTGAAGAAGCAAAAGAGGCGGTTAAAAAATGTAAGTCGGCTGGAATTAAGCCAGTTATGATTACAGGAGATCATAAAATAACAGCTGTTGCAATTGCAAAAGAACTAGGTATACTT
>JAOAFH010000040.1 GCA_026416355.1 Clostridiales bacterium
TATAAAATACTATGTTTTTGAGAAATTTTCTCACAAAACACCTATTTATAAGTATAATCATTAAATATCTAAAATATACCTTCAGACTAACAATATTTTTAAAACCTATCGCAATTTGGTATGGAGGGTATCTGCCCTCCAAACAAACATGCCACTATTCCATAAAAAGTTGCCCTTTTCTAAAAAGGAAGTTGCCACATCAATGTTTGGTTTTTCTATAAATCGTTTTACTCTGCATACTCCATCTTGTATTTGTTCCCCTACCTCAATATATCCATAGCCTGATTCAGGTCTTGTTGGAGTTATTCCCATTGTAACTAGATAATCTCCATCCTGTGCAACCTCTACTGCTTTTTTAATTGTTAGCTCAAAATCCTCTTGCCCAACTATTAAGTGGTCAGATGGCAGTACCACCATTGTTGCTTCAAAATCTTTTTTTAGTAATTTCACAGCAGCAAGGCCTATGCAGGATGCAGTTTCTTTATTTATTGGCTCTTTAAATATGTTTTTTTCGTCAAATTTTAAAATCTTTTTTATTATTCCAACATAATTTTGGTTTGTAACAACATAGATATTTTCCCTTGGAATAATTGTTGATATTCTATCTACTGTATTTTCTATCATGGTTTTTTGTCCAATAATCTTCAAAAACTGTTTAGGCAATCCTTTTCTTGATTTAGGCCAAAATCTCGAACCTAAACCTCCAGACATAATTACTGCATAAATCATAAAAACCACCCCGCATATTGTTATAATATGCAAAGTGGTTCTTATTTGCTACTTAAATAAATATCTTATGCTACTCCATGTTTTCCAAGCATAGCAGCTCCAATTATTCCTGCATCATTTTTATACTCTGCAAGTACAATTTTTGCTGCTGGAAGTGTTTTGTAGTATTTATTTTTTTCAAACTCTTCTTTAACTAGGTTTAATAGGTATTCTCCTGCATTAGATACTCCTCCACCTAATGCAATAACTTCTGGGTCCATAAAGTTTACTATATTAAATATTCCTATTACAAGGTATTTTACTAGTCTATCAACTGCCATCTTAGCAACTTTATCGCCTTCTTTTGCACTATCAAATATTACCTTAGCATTTATCTTTTCAATATCTCCATTAACTTTTTCTAAGATTTTAGTATCTGTATTTCCTTCTTTTATTAATTTTTGTGCATATTTAATAATAGCTGTTGATGATGCAAATGTTTCAAAACATCCGTTCTTTCCACAATTACAATTATAGAAGTTTTCTCCTATAATCATGTGACCTATTTCAGAACCTACACCATGTGCTCCACTATAAACTTCACCATTTAGTACAATACCGCCACCTATACCTGTACCAAGTGTTAATAATATGCCATTTTTGCTTCCCTTCATTGCTCCAAATTCATATTCTGCAAGACCTGCAACAGTTGCATCGTTATCTATAAATACAGGAATGTTTAGCTCATCCTCCATCATTTTTCTAAGAGGTATGTTTTCCCACCCTAAATTTACGCAGAATATAACGTTACCATCCTTGTCTGCAAGTCCAGGTATTCCTATACCTATTGCCTTTACATCTTCCCTATTAACATTTGATTCCTTAATTAATTCTTTTACTAATTTATTTATATCCGCAATTACGTCCTTATATCCCCTTGCTGAAAGAGTTGGTGTTGATTTTGAATAAACTATCTTTCCAGTTTCATCAACTAGCCCTGCTGCAATATTTGTACCACCTAAATCTATACCTATGTACATGTTAATCCCCTTTCTTAATTAATTTAATATACTATTTCATTATATAATTTTTTCGAAAATTTTTAAAGAGAAAAATATCAAAATGATTTAAATAAAAGTGGATGCCTAAGCATCCACTTTTATTTTATTGGCTTTATAAACATTTGTGTCCAATAACATCTACCTGATTTGTCCTTAGCAAGACCAACTCCTATTTCTGTATATGATGGGCTTAAAATATTACTTCTATGTCCTGGTGAATTCATCCATGCATTCATAACCTCTTGTGGAGTTCTTTGTCCCATTGCAATATTTTCACCTGCTGCTGAAAATTTAATACCAAATGATTCAATCATATCAAATGGTGATCCATATGTTGGTGAGTAGTGGGAGAAATAATTTTTATTTATCATATCTTGGGACTTATATCTTGCTATTCTAGATAGCTGCCAGTTTTCCTTTAATGCTGGTAGCCCAGCCTTGGCTCTTTCAACATTAACAAGCCTTACTACTTCGCTTTCAATAGATTTTGTCTCAACTACAGGTATTTTTACCTTTTGACCTGGATAAATTAAAGCAGGATCTTTTATTTCGGGGTTTGCAGCAATTATCTCAGATATACCTACTTGATATTTTGTGGCAATCTTCCACATACTGTCCCCAAGCTGAACAGTATAGTATGTTTCTTGTGCAAATGCAGCAGATGTTATAAATATAAATAGGAATAATGATATAGTTATAATCTTTTTCTTCATACAAAATCACCTCTACTTTATTTTTAGTAGAGGTGATTTTTTTATTCCTTACAATTTTTGCTTTTTAAACATATTCTCTTTTTATAATATCTCCTTCTATTCCAATCGTAACAACCTTTATTGGAATATCAGAGCCTGCTCTGTCTCTTGCTGTTTTTGCTGCAAACATCATTCCGCTACAACATGGAACTTCCATTTTTAATACAGTTATACTCTCTAAATTGTTTAGTTTTATTATATCTGTTAATTTGTCTGTGTAATATTCAATGTCATCAAGCTTTGGACAACCTACAACAACAGCTCTATCCTTTAGAAAATCATTATGGTAATTGCCATATGCAAATGGCACACAGTCTGCTGTAATTAGTAGGTCTGCACCATTTAAATACGGAGCTGTCGGTGGAACTAAACTTAATTGGACAGGCCACTGTCTTAATCTTGATGTAATGTTAACATTTTGGGGTTCATTCGTTACTCTATTAAATTGTCTTAGTTGACTACCAGGACATCCCCCTCCAATATGGTGTCCATGATGATGAACATAATTACTTTTAACTTCCTCATGCTTATTTTGTGATTTCAAATGTTCTTCAACTGCCTTTTCATCAAATTCATCAGCTTCTCTTTCAATAATTGTAATTGCATCTTGTGGGCAATGTCCTAAGCATGCCCCAAGTCCATCACAGTAGATATCCTTCACAAGTTTTGCTTTGCCATCAACTATTTGTAGTGCTCCTTCTGCACAATTTGGTATACATAGTCCACATCCATTGCACTTTTCTTCATCTATATGCACAATCTTTCTAACTGCCATAATCATTCACCTCCGATTAATTTCATTTTTATTTTAACCTAAAAAAAATTTTTTTGATGTGATTTAAATCATAAAAAAAACAAAAAATATATACGGAGGTGTTTAATATGTTAACTCAAAAAGAAATAATGTATTTAAAGGAAAACCTAGATGCAGAATATCTTTGCATAAGAAAATATGAACAATACGCATCACTCTCGCAGGACCAAGACGTAAAAAATATGTTTAATACTCTTGCAGGTTATGAAACACAACATGCAACAACTTTAAAAAATATACTAAGCCAAAATGGTGTTAGCTACACAAGTATATATGAAAGTTATAATAAGCCACAACAAAATCAAAACCCACAAAGCCTTTCAATTACTGATGCCCAAATACTTAATGATTCACTTTCAACTGAAAAACATGTATCAAGCAACTATAATACATCAATACTTGAAACAGTAGATACAAACATTAGAAAGCAACTTCAACATATTCAACAAGAAGAACAAGGTCATGCTGAAACGATATTTAATATGATGAGGACTAAAGGTTACTATAACGTTCAATATTAACCTTTATTTACTATTCCATTATTATTATTAATTTGATAAAATATATTAGTGAAACTCAACAAAAGGTATTGTCCTTTTGTTGAGTTTTTATAAAGCTAGGGGGTTTTTATATGAAACGGTTAATAATTTTATTTTCTCTTATATTTATTCTTTCATCCTGTGGATACAATAAAGAAGTTAAAAATACAAATGCTCCACAAGAAAAGGTTGTTGAAAAGAAAGAGAAAAATCCTATAAAACTTGATAAGGGAATTGAATACATTAAAATGTCAATAGATAATATAGACATAGATATGATAAAAGAATTAAATATTTCAACTGTAATACTAGATATAAATGCAATTAGAATTCCTGATAAGAATTTTAAAACAGATTTTAAAGAGTTAAAGAAACTAGAATCTGCTATATCATCTTTAGAAAAAAACAAAATTAATTATATTATTTCATTTACATCTGGTCCTGGAATGTCTAGAGATGGAAAGATACAGACA
>JAOAFH010000118.1 GCA_026416355.1 Clostridiales bacterium
TTTTAAACTATAATCTGTTAATAAACTAGAGCCATTAAACAATTAAAGAAGTATATTGATATAAACAATAGAAACTCTTTGATTTTTGACTTTAAAAATTCTGTAACCCGGAACACAGATGTTCCGGGCCCAGGTCGCCTCTAGGACAGAGGCTGACGAGGGTAAGAATTTTTAAACAAAGAAAATCTTAGAGTTTCTTTGTGAAATATCATAATACTTCGTAATTGTTAATGGCTCTTTTATTGCAGTAAAATTTATGCGACAGCCACTATTATTCTATCTCATAATGTTACATCCCATATTTAAAAATTATCTTCCAAATAGAGTTAATAATACCCCTGCTGCAATTGCTGTTCCTATAACGCCTGCCACATTAGGCCCCATAGCATGCATAAGTAAAAAGTTTGATGGATTTTCCTTTTGACCAACAACTTGGGATACTCTTGCTGCCATTGGAACTGCTGATACCCCTGCTGAGCCAATTAAAGGATTTACTTTTCCCTTAGTTACCTTGTACATTAATTTACCAAGCAATACTCCTCCTGCTGTACTAAATGCAAATGCAACAAGCCCTAATAAAGTTATTGATATTGTTTCAAAGTTTAAAAAGTTTTCAGCACTTGCAGTTGCTCCAACTGTTGTTCCTAAAAATATAGTTATTATATTAATCATTGCATTTTGAGCTGTATCTGAAAGTCTATTTACAACTCCACTTTCTCTAAATAAATTTCCAAGCATTAGCGTACCTATTAAAGGTGCTACTGATGGTAGAAGAAGGGAAACTATTATTGTTACTACTATAGGGAATATAATTTTTTCAGCCTTAGAAACCTTTCTTAGCTGCCCCATCTTAACCATTCTTTCCTCTTTTGTTGTTAAAATCTTCATTATTGGTGGCTGAATTAGTGGCACAAGCGCCATATAGGAATAAGCCGCAACAGCAATAGCACCTAATCTATGTGGTGCCAATTTTGATGTTAAATAAATTGCTGTTGGACCATCTGCACCACCAATAATACCAATTGACGCAGCCTCTTGAGGTGTAAAACCTAAAAGTAGTGCACATAAAAATGCAAAGAAAACACCAAATTGTGCAGCCGCTCCAAGTAAAATACTAGATGGATTAGCAAGAAGTGGGCCAAAGTCAGTCATTGCTCCAACCCCTAAAAATATAAGAGGTGGATATATTTCCTTTTCAACTCCTTGATAAAGATACCACAAAAGCCCTCCCATATGTCCATCTTTAGGTGGATTCATTATTCCTGTGATAGGTAAGTTTGCAAGCAACATACCAAAAGCTATTGGAAGTAGTAACAGTGGTTCAAATTGCTTTACAATTGCTAAATATATTAAACCTAGTGAAATAATTATCATTATAAATTCTCCAAAGGTCATATGTACAAACCCTGATGTCATAAATATATCTTTAAATGCCTTAAATAGCATATCTATAAATTGCTGCATAGTTTCACCCCCGATTATTTATACTTTGCTAAAATATCATCTGTGGCAACGCTAGCCCCCTTATTAACAAATACTTCTGAAATAACCCCATCCTCTGAAGCCATAATTTCATTTTCCATTTTCATAGCCTCAAGAATAAATAAAACATCTCCCTTTTTAACCTTATCTCCCGCACTTACCTTAACATCTAAAATAGTACCAGGCATAGGTGATTTTATTTCCTTTTCATCAAAAGAAGCAGCAGTCTCCTTTCTAACCTCTTCTATTTTAGTTTTACTTCCTGCTTGTACTACTTCTTCTATTTCAACCTCAAATTTTTTACCATTAACAGTTACAATATACTTTTTCATACTACATCCTCCCATCACTTATCTAATAACTTAATACTTTTAATTTTAACTTCCTCTAATGGTTTTTTAAGTTCATGAGCCACAACAGCTACCAAAACTGCAAATTCATCATCTGTTATATCAGATGTTATAGTTATCTCTCCTGCTGATGTTCCTGTTGTTTCAGCGTGTTTTGCACTAACTTCATCAACCTTTTTATTTTTAATCTCTACATTTTTAGGTGTAGAATGATTATCAAGTTTCAATTTTTCTACAATTAAAGTGATTGCCCTAATGCAAAACCCTAAAAAAATCAAAACAACAAAAACTATTGTCATTGCTATTACTGTGGTATTAAAACCAAGCAACAATCTTTCTCCTATAGTCAACCTTTTCCCCTCCTATACTTTATTTTATTATTTATTTTACCACATTGTTATTCAAATTTTAAGCTATTTTGCAATAAAAATTTCATTTTTTATATATTTCAGCGAATAAAAAACCTCACATGATGGTTTCACCCATCATGTGAGGTTTAAACACTTTTATTTTGATTTTTCATTAACCTTTGATAAAAACTTATTCATATCTATAACAAAACGTTGATGTGTTCCCTCTCCTATTTTTTCTACCTCATCAAAGGCCTCTACCTTAAATACAACCCTTTTACCTTGCACCTCAATAATCTCCGCCTCTGCCTTAACCTTCATTCCTATTGGAGTTGCTGCAAGGTGTTTTATGTCAAGGCTTATACCAACAGTAGATTCTCCTTCATCTAAAAATTCATCTAAACATTCCTTTGCTGCGCATTCCATTAAACCAACCATGGCAGGTGTAGAATATACATCCACTCCACCACTTGCAAAGTTTACTGCAGAATCCTTAGCTTCAGCAACCTTCTCTACAAGGTACTTCTTTCCTACCTTAATCTCCTTCATAAAATTCCCACCTTTATGCCTCATTGAATATTGTTTCAAACTCTTCTGCTTCTAGCTTTTCTTTTTCAAGAAGAGCCTCTGCAACTTTATGAAGTTTGTTTATGTTTTCTCTTAGAAGTTTTTCTGCTCTTTCATAAGCTTCGTGTATTATTGTCTTTATTTCTTTATCTATAAGAGCTGCTACTTCTTCACTGTAATTTCTTGATTTTGCAAAATCACGTCCTAAGAATACTTCGTCATGTCCTGAACCAAACTCAATTGGTCCTAAAACATCACTCATACCATATTCAGTAACCATTTTTCTTGCAATATTAGTTGCTCTTTCAATATCATTTTTAGCACCTGTACTAATATCATTAAGAACTATCTTTTCTGCAACTCTTCCACCTAATAGTCCTACAATTTCCTCTTGTAGCTCTGTCTTTGATGCATAGTGTTTATCTTCCTCTGGTAGTGCAAGAGTATATCCTCCTGCTCTTCCTCTTGGAATTATGCTTATTTGATGAACTGGATCTGCATTTGGTAGAAGCTTCATAACAACTGCATGACCTGCTTCATGGTAAGCTGTAAGTCTTCTTTCCTTTTCACTCATTACCCTGCTCTTTTTCTCAGGTCCTGCTATTACCCTTGTTATTGCTTCTTCAAGTTCTTCCATTCCAATTAGCTTTTTATTTTTTCTAACTGTTAAAAGCGCTGCTTCATTCATTAGGTTTTCAAGATCTGCACCTGAAAATCCTGGCGTTCTTTTAGCTATTATATTTAAATTAACTGTTTCATCTAGTGGCTTATTTCTAGCATGAACCTTTAATATTTCTTCTCTTCCCTTAACATCAGGAGCGTTTACAACTATTTGTCTATCAAATCTACCAGGTCTTAATAGCGCTGGGTCTAATATATCTGGTCTATTTGTTGCTGCTATTACTATTATACCTTCGTTTGTTCCAAAACCATCCATCTCAACTAATAGCTGATT